>CALBZE010000067.1 GCA_937889645.1 uncultured bacterium | reverse complement strand
CCTTCGGCTCGGTACAGAGTTCGACTTCATCGTGGCGGTCGATGAGCGCCCCACCGCTGAACAAGAGAACCATCTCACGGCGATCCTGCTCGAGGAGATCGATTTGTCCATGAGACTGGGCGACGTGATGAGTGGGAAGGCGCCCGTCCGGTCCTTTCGCCGGGGATTGGTCATGGGGTAGTCTTCTGTGGGGTGCGTCGATGCGCCCGTCCACCGGAAGAACTCGGGGTTGATCCATGCTCTTCGTCGTGAACACGACCACGCGGTCCGCCGAGCGGGTAGACCCGGAGACCTTCGTCGATCTCAAGATGACCGAACGCTACGACATCCAGGAGTGGGTGATCGCGACGCCCGGGCTCCTGGGTGAGGACCTGCTGGTCGTGACCAGCGAGTTCGATCAGTTCGACCGTACGGCCGAACGGCTCGATGTGCTGATGCTCGATCGGCGCGGGAAGCTGGTCGTGGTCGAGCTCAAGAGGTCGGCGGTCGGGACGGCCGCGGATCTCCAGGCGCTGCGGTACGCAGCGTATTGCTCGACGCTGTCGCTGGACGACGTCGCCGAGATGTACGCGGCGTTCCACGGCAAGCGGCAGAACCGGGAGATCGGCCGGGAGGAGGCGCTCGGCGCGATTCGTGATTTCGTTTCCGCACCGGAATTCGATGAACTCGACGACAAGCCACGGATCATCCTCGCGGCGGAGGAGTTCCCGCCGGAGATGACGGCGACGATGTTGTGGCTCCGCAGTTTCGACCTCGACATCTCCGCCGTCAGGCTGCGGCCGTACCGAATCGGCGACAGGCTGGTCGGCGAATCGAGCGTTCTGATCCCGTTGCCCGAGGCCAAGGACTATCTCATTCGCCGGGAGCGCAAGGAGGCGGAACGGACGTCGCGTACCAGGGACCGGCAGGAGCGATACCGTGCCTTCTTCCAGGAGCTCATCGACCGGCTTCGTGAGGACCATGCGTTCACGAACGCTCGAGTCGCCCAGCCCAACAACTGGTACGCGTTCGCCTCGGGGATTCGCGGCATTACGTACTCCGCGTCGTTCTCGAGGGATGCGTTCCGCGTCGAGGTCTACATCGACGTCGGCTCACGGGAAGAGAACAAGCGCATCTTCGACGCACTGCGCGCCCAAGCCGAGGAGATCCAGCCGCTCATCGACGTACCGATCAGCTGGGAACGCCTCGACGATCGCAGGGCGAGCAGGGTCGCGATATACCGCGAAGCGACCATCAACGACCCGGACGAATGCCTCGCCCAGACCCGTGAGTGGGCGATCCGGCAGCTCCTGAGGTTCAGAGAGGTGTTCGGCCCGAGGCTGGAGCGGGTGGCGTAGACCGCCCGCCCCCCTCACAACCCCCTCACCGCCGCGACGATCGCCCCGGCGCGGAGCGCGTCGGGCGTTGTGAGGACGACCGGTGTGTTCGCGCCGTCTTTCGTGATCCGGACGACGCTGTGGTCGGTGTCGACCTCGACGTCGAGGATCCGGTCCATGGGGACCGACGTCGTACCGGTGTGCACGAGGAGGACACGCCGGTCCGTGATCAGGAGCCTTCCCTCCTTGTCGATCGTGAAGCCGCGGACACGGTAGCGGACGCCATCCCGCTGGAAGGTGCGGAGGTTCTTCTCCTTGAGGAGTCGGCCGGGGCCCTCGAAGTGGCAGGTCTCGCCCCGCGGCAGCGGGACCGCGGGCTCCACCACGGGCAGCTCCCCGTCGCGGATGCGTCGCATCTCGGAGAGGCGG
>CALBZE010000066.1 GCA_937889645.1 uncultured bacterium | reverse complement strand
CCGGAACCGGTGCCACTCAAGTAAGCAGGTCTCCGAGAAAATCGGGGCGGTTCAGGCCGGCTTTCTTCGAATATACGCGACAGATGCGCTAATACGCGGTCTGTCCCCCGGGGAACGACAGCGGATCGGTAACCTTGCTGCCCGGATGTTGGAATTCCTCGCAACGCGGTTTGGAAAAGAGCCGCGCGGCAGGGTGATAATCGCCACGAATGAAGACGTTCGGACACTGGGCTTCGTACCGGAGGGTACATTCGTGGCCAGTACGCTAACGGCTTTTGGCCTCGGGCGGCGGATGGGATTGCCTTTTGACGTGTGGTTCGCTTCAGAGTACGCAGCTATTTGGTGGGGTACGGGATGCAAGATCATTGGCCCTGGCGCGGCCGAACTCGGTATCGGAATTACGACGGCGATGGGATTGTTATGGACGAAATACATTGGCGAAACGGAGATAGTCGAACGTACGCTTGAAATATTCCGGGGCCACCTAAGGGGCTCCCTAATTCGGAATTGGTGGGAATCCGCGCAAGGCAAACCACGGTCAGAGCTTATGTTCGGTACTACATTGTCTATCTACGACCGGCTACAGCATGAGGGTGAGGCGCTTGATGCGATCCAAGCGCTTACGCGCGCGCATTGGGGAAGATACGTTTGGTCGACAGACGTTTCTGCACGCTTGGCTGAAGTAGGCGTGAACTTGCCAAAACCGTTCAGAAGGTTATGATCGCATGCCAGCCGGATACCTTGCGACTATGCCAATAAGACTATCAGGTGGCAACTGCTGCAGGCCGACATGACTGCGGCCTGCAATACATCGCGGAGGGCGGCGGGCCCGTGTCGTCTTCATGAACCTGTGACACGACGAGTACGGGACCATGGTGCCCGGTATGGGAAACGCGGCTATCGACGTATAACCCCAGCCGGATGGGAATGTGCTTGTGAGTTACAGTGATGCGAGGGGTCGGACTTGAACCACTTGGTTGTCCAACTCACGAAGGGGTCGGAGTAAGCAGCCAAATGATAAAGTGGGATCGGCGTCCCAGGCCGCGGCACGCGGTCGCGAATATATCGTGTTGAATTGACTTACCCTTCGGCGGGCCCTGAACGCCATGCCACGTAGCTGTTCGGACATACCCGCGTCATCTGCCCGGAGCCGTCGGTGTGCCCGAAACCTCACCACACCCCCACCACCCTCCCGATCTCCCCGTCGCCCACCGGGATCTCGTAGACCACGCCCGGCTCCTCCGGATCCAGCCACCGGAGCCGTGTCGCGCCGGCGACGCGGGCGACGTAGACGATGCGCCCGTCGGCGAGCCAGGCGGGCCTTGCGTCGGTCTCCGCGCGGTCGGTGAGCTGTTCGACTTCGCCGATCCCCCCGCCGGTGACCCGGACGCGGTAGATGTCGGTCCGGCCGTTCCGGGCGGATGTGAAGGCGATCCACTGGCCGTCGGGGCTCCAGGCGGGCTCCACCTCGGGGGCGTCGGTGCCGAGGACGAGCTCGACGGCGCCGGTCGCGGGGGTGTAGAGGAAGAGGTCGGCGCCGCCGCGCGCCGTCGAGACGAAGACGAGGCGGTTGCCGTCGGGGGCCCAGGAGGGGGCGGCGTCGATCGAGCCGGAGGAGCCGAAGTCGGGCGCGGCGCGCGCGGCGTCGGTCGCATCGCCGGCGGCGGTCCAGAGCTTGGGGACGCTCGCGACGGAGAGCGTGTAGGCGAGTCGCCGACCATCGGCGGAGAGGGCGGGTTCGCCCTCGTGATCCGGGGTCTGCGTCAGCCGGACCTCCTCGCCGCCCGCGAGGGGGACCGAGTAGAGCTCACCGTTGCCGTCGCGGTAGCTGACGAAGACGACGCGGCCGCCGGCGACGGTGGGGGCGCGGTTGTCGTGCCGGCCGGAGGTGAGCCGGACGAGGTCGGCTCCGTCGAGCGCGGCGCGGTAGATGTCGCGGTTCCCGTCGCGGACCATGTCGAAGACGATGGTGGGCGGGGCGGCGACCTGGAGGGTGAGGCGCCCGGTCGACTCGCCCGCCTTCCCGGTGATCGTGACCGGGCCGGCGCGCAGGAGGCGGGCCTCTATCGCGCCCACGACCTTGCCGCCGCCGGCGCCCGTCCCCGATCCGGCGCCCGGACCCGACGCGGCGCCTGCGTTCCCGTCGGCGATCGGCTCGACGAACTCGACGGCGTCGGCGGGCTCGGCGGACCAGACCGGCGCGTCGGCGCCGGGATCGATGCCGGCCGTCGTCGTGTCCAACAGGGTGAGGCATATGCGCAGACCGCGCTCTACACGCCCGGTCGCCTGAATGACCAGACCGGGGCGCGGTAGGGGGGCGTCCTGGCCGGGGTCGGGGTCCGGGTCGGACCCGGGCGGGCTCGTCGGCGGGGAATCGCACCCCGCGACGAGGAGCCAGGCCAGGAGGACGAGGAGGCCGGTCGCGATGAATGGTCCGCGGCGGTTTCTCATGCGCTATCCGGTATGATCTGCGTCGAAATCAGCCCTCGCGGGCAGCCGGTCGACTGCCGCGGGTGTCAATGTAGCTTCGCCGCCCGCCGGATGCCTATACGGACGTCGCACGAACGCCCATACGAACATCGCATCGGCCCCCCACAACGGCGAAGGGCCCCGGTTTCCCGGGGCCCCTCTCGATTCACGCGACGCTGGGCTTACCCGCGCATCTGCCGTCGCGTCGCGTCAGAACGCGACCACCCCCTCGATCATGAGACCGTTGAACTTCCCGCCGTTGCGGATGTCGGTGACGGGGAAGTCGTTGTAGGTCTGGCGGACGTACTCGGCCTTGAGGAGGACGGTCGGGGTGACGAACCAGCCGCCGCCGATCTGGATACGGTCGACGTTGACGTTGTCGGTCATCCCGGCGAGCGGGCCTTCGACGACATTGTAGCGGGCGCCGACGTAGGCGCTCTCGTCGCGGAGGAAGCGGTAGACGACGTCGCCGGCGAGCTGGGTCCATTCGCGCTCCTCGGTCTCGGTCCGGGCGCGGCCGGAAGCCTTCTCGAGGACGCCGAACAGCTCGAGGCCGCCCAGCTTGACGAACGGGTTGAGCTGCATGGCGGTGATCTTGTCCGTCATGCCGGGGTTCATGCGGCCGTTGCGGAAGTCCGCGCCGGCGGCGTTGTCCATGACGTTGTAGTACCGCGACCCGGCGCGGTCGCCGGCGTACAGCGTGTTGCTGCTCGACTTCTCGGTCGTGTAGATCGAGCCGGTCAGGCGGACGCGGAGCCCGTCCATCAGCTCGTTGTCGAAGCCGAGCTTGCCGATGAAGCTGGGCGCGCGCTCGTCGGGGTTGACGACGGTGCCCTTGATCTCGCCGTTGGTCACGCCGAGCATGGCGAGCCACGGCCCCGTCCGGACGTAGACCTCGCCGCCGATCTCGGTGGCGAAGCCGTCCATGATCAGGTTGCCGACGAACGGGTTGAAGAGCGCGTTGCCGTTGTCGGTGCGACGGAAGTGCGCGTCACCGTAGTTGATCTCGAAGTGCCCGACCTTGAGGGTGACGTAGTCCATGATCGTGTTGAGCACCGGGAGATCGATCGGCGACTCGTCGATCTGGAGGTAGCCGCCCTTGACCCAGAACTCCGAGTGGTGCCGCGAGGACATGTAGCCCTCGAGCGCGACGCGGATCCCGGGGGCGAGCTGCGCGTTCAGGTACAGGTTCGCCGTGGCCAGGTTGAAGCCGGGGCCGATGTCGGCGAGTTGGTTCTGGTCGACGCCATCGACGATCCTGGGCTGGGCGGTGTTGCTGTGCTCCAGCATCTGGAACTGCTGAGTGAACGCGGCGCCGAAGTCGAGGACGAAGCCCTGGAAGGGCTTGTTCTCCTTGGGCGGCTCGAAGACGTTCAGCCCGCGGCGGTCCTGGGGCCGCATGTTCTGGATGACGATCGCCTTCATCGTGCTGGGCGCGGCCTTTTCGCCGTCCCCGCCGCCGGCCGGCGTGCCGGAGGCGACGGTGGTCTGGGCCGCGGCGGGCGCGGCCGCGAGGGCGAGGGCGAGCGCCGTCAGGGTCCAGCGGTTACGGGCTTTCATGGTCGTGCTCCTTTCGGATTCGCCTGTGTTCCTGAGCGTGTATCGGTGGCTGTTCTCGTGTCGTACGGCGGTGGTGCGAGGGCCCGCCGGGTGGCGCGGCCCGGGCGCGACGCCCGGGCCGCGGGCCGTCACGGCCTGAGCACCAGGTCGTAATGGACGGTCACTTTGTCATGGACCTTCAGGGTCCCGAGCATGAGCTTGGGCGGCTTGACGCCGTACTCGGTCATGTCGAGCTCGTAGCTGCCGACGACGCGCAGCGTCTCCGCATCCTCGGCGGTAGCGGCGGCCTCGAGCGCCACGACGCGCTCCTCGCCCGAGATCGTGAGCCAGCCGCTGATCTTGAGGCTCGTGCCGCCGCCGGGGTTGGCGACGACCTCGTGTCCGCCGTAGCGGAAGTGGATCGTCGGGCGCTCGTCGGCGCGCAACGCCTTACGCATGTGGTCGTTCATCGTGCCGTTGCCGCAATCGATCTGGGCGACGGGGATGTCGAGGGCGACCTGTGCGGTGGCGCTGCCCAGCGCGGCGACGTCGACCTGGCCGGTGGCGAGCTCGACCGCGAAGGTCCCCGCGAGCGACGTCGCCTGGCACTCGAAGTCTCGGACGGTCGATCCGCCCTTGAACCAGATCTTGCTCTCGGGCTGGAGCGCGAGGCGGAGCGGCGCGGCGGCTGGGGTCACCGCAGCGGCCTGAGCCGCCGGTTCGGGCGCGACCGCGTCCTGCGCGACGAGCGGCGCGGCAGACATGGCGATCAGCGTGGTCAGAGCGAATCCGCCGAGGCGACGGGCGGTCATGGCGAGCCTCCTTTCGGTGGCGTTGTTTCCCTCTCACGGGAGCCGGGCCGTGGTCGCTGCCTGGTCGGTCGGCCCGGGGCAGAGCGGCGTGCTGGCGTCTCCGCTCATCGTCCACGTCGATGTTAATGGGCTGGTGAGTCGGCGGCTGTCGGGATTCGGAGGAAATTTTGTGCGGTGTCGGCTGAGCTGTGTGTAGTGGAGTGCCCGACACGGTCGGCTTCGGGACCGGGCCCGACGTCGCCCAGCGTCGCCTGGATCAGGTCGAGGACGAGGGTGCCGGCGAGGGGGACGGAGGTCTCGATGCGGACGGGGAGGCGCTGTGCGTCGTCGGTCAGGTGCAGCCGCAGCGTCCCCTGCCCGCCGAACCGGCCGGTGTCGCGGACCTTCATCTCGACGACGACGGTCTCGAAGTCGCCGATCGGCGCGCGGAGCCGCTCGCGCCCGAGGACGCGCACGACGACGGGGTTGCGCTCGGGGTCGAAGTGGCGCACGAGCTCGCTCGTCTCGCCGTCGGCGAGCGGGAGCGTGCGCAGGAAGTAGATGAAGGACAGCTCGTCGAGCGGCGCGGGCGTGGGCGAACGGCCGTTGCGCCCCGTCGCATCCACCCAGCGCAGCTCCTCGGGGTGGATCTCGACCTCCTCGGTCCGGGAGGCGAGCGGGTTGCGCTCCTTCTTGTGGTACCGCAGCGAAGCCAGCCCCGCCGGGTCGACCCAGGAGCGGGTCCGGTCCTCGACCGTGAAGAAGGTGATCTTCGCGCGGAAGTCGAAGTGGAGGAGGTACGCCTCGCGGCCGCGCACCGACTCCGGCCCCGCGACGCCCATGCTCCCTTCGCCGACATCGCCGAAGCGGCTGCTCGTGATACGGTAGATCAGCGTCTCGCCCGGGGCGAACGGAAGGCGCGGCGCGGACTGCGCGCCGACCGGCGCCGGGGCGGCCGCGGTGAGAAGCGCCAGCGCGGCGGGGAGCGCGAGCGCCGCGGGTGCTGCGCGGGCGATGAAGTCTACGGGACGCATCGTCGATTGCTCGCTCGGTTGCCGATCGTACGCAGGTTCGCTCGGTTGCCGGTGGTACCGACGGATAATGATGCAGGCGACGTTGCCGACGGTCTGTCGGGGAAAGTCCGGAAAATCGATGGGAGGTCTTCCCTACGCGGCGAGGGCGGTGCGAGGGTCGGCGGCCCGGAACCGGGCCGCCGACCCGTCCTCGGCACACGGCGTCACCGCGCGGCGCGCCGTCACCGCGCCACCGTCACCGCGCCGCCGTCACCGGCCCGTCCTTCGTCCAGCGGCCGTACCACTTCAGCATGTAGAGCTGCGTGCGCATGAAGTTGGACGGCCTGGACGACGTCCCGTGATACTCGTCGTTGAAGCGCATCATGACGACGGGCACGCCCAGCATCTTGAGCGCCTGGTAGTACTCCTCGGTCTGGCTCATGGGGGTCCGCAGATCGAGCTCGCCGGTCATGAGGAGCGTGGGCGTCTTGACGTTCTTCGCGTACATGATCGGCGAATGGGCGAGCCACTTCTCCGGGTTCTCCCAGGGAAGCGAGCGGAACCGCTTGTACGCCCACTGGACGATGTCGGCGGTGCCCGCGAAGCTGAACCAGTTGATGACCGGGCAGCGCACGGCCGCGGCGGCGAACCGGTCCGTGTGGCCGATGACCCAGCTCGAGAGGACGCCGCCGCCGCTGCACCCGCCGACGTACATGCGATTAGTGTCGACGTACCCCCTCGCCACCACGGCATCTACGCCGGCCATGAGATCGTCGTAGTCTACGCTGGGGTACGCGTCGTCGATCGCGTTGCCGAAATCGGTCCCGTACCCCGTGCTGCCGCGGGGGTTGGTGTAGAGGACGACGTACCCGTTCGCCGCGAAGTTCTGGAACATGTAGTTGAAGCCGACGTTGTACATCGAGTGCGGCCCGCCGTGGATCTCGAGGATGAGCGGGTACTTCTTCGACGGGTCGAAGGACGGCGGCTTGACGATCCACCCCTGGATGCGGGCGCCGCCCGTCGACTCGTACCAGATCTCCTCGACCTCGCCCAGCCGGATCCCGGCCAGGACGTCGTCGTTGACGTGGGTGAGCTGCCGGATCTCGCCCGGGCGACGGACGTCGAAGGCGACGACATCCGGGGGCTCGTGGGGCGCAGTGCGTACGCCGACGGCCGTGCCGTTCCTCGATATCGAGGAGAGGGTGAGCATGTGCACGCCGTCGGTGAGCTTCTGGACGCGGCCGTCGAGCGTCGCGTGGTAGACGTTGCGCGTGCCGCGGTCGTCGACGGCGAAGTAGAAGCCGCGGCTATCGGGCGCCCAGGTGAGGCCGGAGACGTCGCGGTCCAGGTCGGGCGTCACCTTGCGCATCCCCCGGCCGTCGATCCCGACCACGTGGATCTCGGCGACATGGTACGTCTGGTCCGTCCTGTCCGTGCCGGTGAAGAGGACGTGCCGGCCGTCGGGGGAGACGACGGGGCCCGTCCAGTTCCCCTTGCGGTCGGTGAGCTTCCGGATCTCGCGGGTCTCGACGTCGACGGCGTAGATCGCCGACTCGGCGAAGCGCATGTCGGGGTCCTCGGTCAGGCCGTCGAAGACGATGGTCCGGCCGTCGGGCGTCCAGTCGTAGCCGGCGCCGAAGTCCATCCCACTGAACCGCGCGCCGACGTGCCACTCGCCCTCGGTGATCTGGCGCGGGGTCCCGCCGTCGGCGGGGACGACGAAGAGGTGGTTCCACCCCTCCGCCTGGAAGCCGACGCGGTCCTGGCGGAAGTGCATGCGCTCGACGATGCGGGGCGCGGGCGTCCAGGTCGCGCCCACGGGCGCGGCCGGCAGGTCGATGCGCCAGTCGCTCTTCGGGGCCGGCGGGACGCGCATGACGAAGGAGATCGACCTTCCGTCGGGTGACCACTTCACGTTCGCCGGTGTCTCGGTCAGGCGCGTCACCTGCGACGTCGCGCCTTCGGAGTCCATCCACCGCACGAAGATCTGGGCCCCTCTCGGCTCGCCCGGGGCGAGGTAGAGGATGCGCGTGCCGTCGGGGGACCAGCGCGCCGAGGAGCCCTCCACGAGGAAGCGGTTCCTCGAGCCGTCCGCGTTCATGATCCAGAGCGCCGACCGCCAGCGGTCCTGCACTTTGTCGACCCACCGCCGCGTGTAGATGATCTGCCGGCCATCGGGCGAGATCTGCGGGTCGGCGACGCCCTCCCAGTCGAGGTAGTGGTCGACGGTGAGGAGGGTGTCCGACGGGGTCTCCTGCGCGTATGCGGGCGCGAACGGGGCGGCGAACGCCAGGGCGGCGATCGCCGGGGCGACGATGAGGTGCCGGAGCCGATGTCGCATGGTCGAGTCCTCCTTCTTGGGGTGGCGTGATCGTCGCGATCGGGGTGCCGGTGCGGCGCGCCTACCCTCACGATCCCGCGAGGACCTTCCTCCCGAGCGCGCGGCCGATGAAGCGGAGCCGCTCGACCCACGGCAGCCGCATCAGGTTCGTCTTCACGACGCCGCGGGTGAAGAACGTCTTGCGCGAGTAGTCGATGGCGCAGTCGACGACGACGGGGCGGCCCGCCTCCGTGGCCGCGGCGACCTGGTCGAGCACGGCGGCGACGTCGTCGTCGGAGTCGAGGCGCAGACACTCGACGCCGAGCCCCTCGCAGAGGCGGCCGAGGTCGTAGTCGTGGATCTCGCTGGCGACCTTGCGGTTGAGCGCGACGCCCTGGAACTGGGCGATCTGGGCCAGCTCCCGGTCGCGGAGCACGATGACCGCGACGGGGACGCCGTACTGCGCGGCGGTCAGCAGCTCGAGGCCGGTCATGAGGAACGCGCCGTCGCCGGCGAGGGCGACGACGGGCGCGTCGGGGTTGGCGAGCTTCGCGCCGATCGCCGCGGGGACGGAGTAGCCCATGCACGAGTAGTCGACGGGCGCGAGGAACTTGCCGGGCTTGTCGAGGCGCAGGCACTCGACGGCGAGGAAGGTGCCGTTGCCGCTGTCGGCGACGAAGATCGTCTCGGGGCCGAAGCGGCGCTGGAGCGAGCGGAGCAGGTGCGCGGGCGTGACGCCCGGTCCGCCGACGTCGGCGAGCCAGTCGCGCCAGACCAGCTCGTGGCCCTGGCGGATGCGGACGCGCAGCTCGGCGCCGCGGAGCCCGCCCTCGGCGGGTCGCTTCTCGGACAGGCGGGCGAGGAGGGCGCGGACGAACGCGGCGGCGTCGGCCTGGATCGCCAGGTCCGCCGGGTAGTTGCGGCCGGGGACGGCCGGGTCGATGTCCACGTGGATGAGCGGCCGACGCGGCTTCACCCCGTAGCTCCCGGTCGCGACCTCCCCGAACTTGCAGCCGATCGCGAGCGTCGCGTCGCAGCTCGAGGCGATGTCGCGGGCGAAGGGGGGCGCGGCGTCGCCGAAGCCGGGCCAGAGGAAGTGCGGGTGCGACTCGGGGAAGACGCCCTTCCCCTGGAATGTGGTGGCGACGGGCGCGTCCAGGATCTCCGCCAGCCGCACGAGGTCCTCGCCCGCGCCGGCGGCGCCGAGCCCGAGGTAGAGGAGCGGGCGTCGGGCGCGGAGCAGGAGCTCGGCGGCGCGGTCGACGTCGGACGGCGAGGGTGGCGGCGGCGGTGCGTGCGGGTCGGCCGGCGTGTGTGGGTCGACCGGCGCCTGCGGGTCGGTCGCCGCGTTCGCGCCGGCGTCGGCGGGGACGGCCGGAGCCGCACCGTCCGACCGGGTGCGGGCCCGGCCGTCCCATTCGAGTTCGACCTCGTGCGCGAAGAGGTAGAGGTTCGCCGGGATCTCGACGAAGACCGGCCCGGGTGCGCCTTCACGCGCGATGCGGCAGGCCTCGCGGATCGTCGGGTAGATCTCGGCGCCCGTCTTGGGGCCGAGCTGCGCCTTCGTGATCGCGCGGACGATGGCGAACTGGTCCACGTCGTGGAGCTGGTAGGCCATCCCGGTGTCGCGGCGGATGCCGCAGCCGAGGACGAGCATGGGGACGTTGTCCATGAACGCCTCGGCGATCCCGCTGAGCGCGTGGGTGAGCCCGGCGCCGGGGACGAGGTTGGCGCAGCCGAGCATGCCGGAGGCGCGCCAGACGGCGTCGGCCATGAAGGAGGCGCTCTGCTCGTCGGTCACGAGGACCGGCCGGACGGTCTCCGACTCGGCGAGGGCGTCGTAGAGCTCGATGTTGTGCGTGCCGGGGATGCCGAAGGTGAACGGGATCCCCTCGTCTTCGAGTGCACGGACGACGATCTGTCCGCCGGTGAGCTTCATCGGGAGCTTCCTCCTGTTCAGCGTTCCCCGCTCATGCGGGCACCCTCTCCGTCGTGGCGAGCAGGGCGGCTGCGTCGGCACGGATCGCTTCGGCCGCGCGGTCGGCGAGTGCCATGACGGTCAGGTACGGATTGATCTCGACGGCATCGGGGAAGAGCGCCGAGTCGGCGACGCGGAGCCAGGGGATGCCATGGACGCGGCCCCAGGCGTCGGTCACGGAGTCGGACGCGTCGCGCCCCATCCCGCAACCGCCCATGAGGTGGGCGGCGGAGACGGAGATCTTCCCGGGCTTGAAGTGCCGCGCGTCGATGAGCTCGTCCACGCGGCCCATGTCCGCGCGCTCGATGAGCGGCGGATCGGCGGAGGGCGCGTGGACGCGGAGCGCGCCGGCGGCGAAGAAGATCCTCGCCGCCGCACGCGTCGCCCGGACGAGCGCCTCGACGACGTCGTCCGTGAAGGTGTAGTGCACGACGGGCCGGCCGTCCTGGTCGACGGTGATGCGGTTGGACGGGATGGCGCGGTCGCAGGCGAGGACGAGGATCATCTGGAGGCGCGGGAAGGCGCGCATGAGCGCGCTGTGCTCCGCGCCGAAGCCGGTCAGGTTCTTCGCCGTGGTGAACGGGAAGTACATGCACGTCTCGAGGATGAAGCGCTCCTCCTCGGCGCGGTCGAGGTAGTAGCTCTTCGGGTGGCCGACGTCGTTCGTGATCTCCCGCGGATGTTCGGCCACCAGGATGTGGGCGGGGTGGCAGGTGAAGCCGGCGCCGAGGCGCGGGAGTCGAGTGCCGAAGCCGGAGCGGAGCAGGAGCGCGGAGGAGCCGATCGAGCCGCCTGCGGCGACGACGATCCCGGCGCGCACAAGGTAGTCGCCCGGCGCCCATTCGGAGGGGAGCCCCTTCTCGCCCGGCTGCTTCTCGCGGACCCGGACGACGACGGCGCGCTCCTCGATGCGTAGCGCCTCGGCGCGGGTCACGACCTTGACGCCTTGCCGCTCGGCGTTCGGGAGCTGGACGCGGTTCGTGCCCTGCTTGGCGGCGTTGGGGCATCCGAGGTTGCAGAGCGAGCTGCCCCTGCACCCCTTCACGTTGATCGGGAATTGTTCGGCGCGGTACCCCGCCTTCTCGCACCCCTCGACGAAGAGCCGGTTGTTCTCGTTGATCCGCTCGGGCGGCTGGAGGTGGACGTTGTTCTCCTCCATGAACTTGCGCGAGCGGGCGGCGATGTCGGCGTGGTCGAGGCCGGGGACGTTCCAGCGGCGGATCACGCGCTCCGGGGCGATGATCGAGGTGCCGGTGTAGACGACGGTGGAGCCGCCGTAGGCGCGGCCGAAGGCGAGGGTCATGGTTCCCTCGGCGGTCAGGAAGCCGCCGTTGTCCTCGTAGAGGGCGCCGGACATGTCGAGCTCGGTGCCGGTGAACTCGTCGTCCCGGAGGCGCGGTCCTTTCTCGAGGACGAGGATGCGGATCCCGTCGCGGACCATGGGCGCGAGCGCCTGGGCGACGGTGCCGCCGCCGGCGCCGGAGCCGATGACGACGATGTCGTAGTGCTTCTCGATCATGCGTCCTCCTCACGGCCGGTGGCGGTCGGTGCTGCGGACGGCTCGTCGGCCGGTGCTGCGGACGGCTCATCGGCCGGTGGGGTGGTCGTCGCGGCAGGCGGCGCGGTGTCCGTCGGGCCGCGCCTCGCGTCCCACCCCCGCGGGTCCGCGCGGTAACCGATCTCCTTCGCGGCGGCGGGGCGGGCGTAGTAGCCCATGAAGACGAGCGTGCGCAGGCCCCAGAAGCCGCGGCGCAGAAGGAGGAGCCGCGCGTTCTCGAAGCGTCGCAGTATGAGGGTGCGTCGCGCGGGGTCGAGGGCGGTGAAGGTGCGGCCGTAGCGGAGGAGTGGGCGGAGCTGGATGACGCGGATCAACGTTCGGAGCTGGCGTCGCATCGCCGGCGGGCGGGCGGCGAGCGCGTCTTCTATGATCCGCTCGACGTCGCCCCAGTCGTCTTCGGTCAGCGACGCGGCCTCGGGGACGATGGTCGTCGCGATCGCGCGGAACGCGGGTCGGACGGGTGCAAGGACCGGTTGCATGGGATCGCTTCCGAACGGTTGGCGCCGGCGGGCACGAACCCGCACCGGTGTGGGGCGGGTTGGTGCAGCGTCGCGGCGAGTGGCAAGTTAGGTCGGTGCATCTGCGGCGGCAACGGGTGGCGTGGCCGAGCGACGTCGCGCGGCGCAGCGGGCGGGGCGGCCGCCGCGCGCAGGCGGGGCGTGGCACCGAGGGAGCGGCGTGCGAGTGCCCTATTCCCGGAACGCCGTCGCGGCGCGGTGCAGGAGGTGGCGGCTCTGGCCGGTGAGGCGCAGCAGCGCGAGGACGAGCGGGGCGGCGGCGGGGACGCGGCGCGTGAGTCGCACGAGGGCGACGGCGCGGCGGGTGAAGCGCAGCGACCGGTGGTTGGCGGCGCGGCGGCGGCGCTCGTAGGCGGCCAGCCGCTGCGCCGATAGGTCGTCGTCGCGGAGCGCGGCGTCGGCGACGTCGGCGAGGGCGAGGGCGTCGAAGATGGCGGCGTTGGCGCCCTGCCCGCCGGCGGGGCTCATGGGGTGCGCGGCGTCGCCGAGGATGGCGGCGCCGTCGACGACGTACCGGTCGGCGTGGCCGTAGACGCGACGGACGCGGGTCAGCATGCGGGGGTCGGGGATACGCTCGCGCAGCGCATCCGCCGCGGGCGTGAGCGTGGCGAGCCCGCGCCAGAACGCGGCGGCGTCCCCGTCGAACATGGCGTCGACGACGCCGATCGTCGCGAGGAGCACGCCGGCGATGCGGTCGCCGGGGAGCGGGACGAAGAGCGCGCCGAACAAATCGTCGCGTACGGCTTCGGGGCGGATCCAGGCGACGGCGGCATCGCTCGGGAAATCGGCCGGCCGGTCGAGTCCGAAGGTCAGGAACTCGACCGGGAAGAGGCGGAGCCGTGCGCGGATCCCTACGCATTCGCGGACGATCGAGCGCGGGCCGTCGTCGCCGACGAGGAGACTGCCGTGGGCCTCGAAGGCCTGGTCGTTCATCCGGCCGCGCACGCCGGCGACGTAGCCGTGCTCGCGGATCACGTTCGTGACCTCGGCGCCGCGGTCGAGTTCGACGTTGCCGGTCGCGAGGGCGGCATCGAGGAGGATCGACCGGATGAGTGCGGGGTCGACGGAGAACGGACGGCTCTCGGCCGCGCGGAAGTCGTCGGGCCCCAGGGCGAGGAGGGCGTCGCGGCCGCGCCGCACCTCGATCTTCCGGATCGGCAGCGCCGCGGTCGGCGCCAGGAGGTCGCCCGCGCCGATTTCGACGAGGGCACGGAGCGTCGCCTCCTGGAGGATCTCGGGGCGGGCGATGCGCGGCGGCGCGGGCTCGCGCTCGAGGATGCGGACGCGGTGGCCGCGGCGGCCGAGGGCGAGGGCGAGAACGGCACCGCCGATCCCGCCGCCGACGATCAACGCGTCCGTGCTCATGCAGCGATCATGATGGTCGTGATGCGACCTGCTCGGCGACGTACAGCTCGTCGAGGATCGGGCGGAAGCGGGCCTCGGCCTCGGGGCGTCGCAGGCGACGCAGCACGGCCAGGCCGCCGGTCTCGTCGCCGTCCAGGAGCCGGAACGCGCGGATGCGCTCGGGCTCCGGGAGCCGGTCGTTGACGCGCCGGACCTCTTCCTCGACGAGGGCTTGGAGTGCCGGGTCGCCGATGGGTCGGTCGGTCAGCTCGGGGTGCCATGCCGCGATCGCGTCGCGGTCGATCGTCAGGAGCGCGACCATGAACGGGCGGCGGTCGCCGTACGCGATCGCGTGCGCGATGAACGGCCGCTCGTGCAGGAGCTGCTCGATCTTCTGCGGCGCGACGACTCGCCCGTCCGCGCTGACGATGAGGTCACTCTTCCTGCCGGTCACGTAAACGAACCCATCCTCGTCGATGCGGCCGACGTCGCCAGTGCGGAGGAATCCGTGCTCGTCGAAGGCATCCGCGCTCCGCTCGGGCTCGCGGTAGTACCCCGAGAAGACGTTGGGCCCGTGGACGAGCAGCTCGCCGTCGGCGGCGACGCGGACCTCGATTCCCGGAAGCGGCCGTCCGACGGAGCCGGCGCGCGCCGCGCCCGGGCGGTTCGCGGTCACGGGACCGGCGGTCTCGGCCATCCCCCATCCGTCGAAGACGCGGATGCCGTCGGCCCCGAAAAAGCGCGCGATCCCGGGGTCGAGCGGCGCGCCGCCGCAGAAGATCGCGGCGAGCCGGCCGCCAAGGCGTTCGCGCGGCGGCCGGTCGCCCAGCCGCTCGCGGATCCGCCCGAGCAGCCGCGGCGTGGCGACGAGCGCGTCGGGCCGAAGCGCGGCTGCGTCCTCGAGGAGCGCGTCGCAGGCGTGACCGGACGCGCCGCCTGGCCTCCCGATCACCTCGCCGGGCGTGCCGAGCGTGCCGCCGGGCGTGCCGAGCGCGAGCGTGCGCCCGAGGAACACGGCCGCGAACTCGCCGCAGATCCGCCCGAGCACGCTGCTCGGCGCGACGGGGCAGAGCACTTGCTCGATCGGTCGGAGCGCGTCGGCGAACGCGCGCGCGGACGCGGCCAGCGCACCGATCAGGTTGCCGTGCGTGAGGAGCGCGCCCTTCGGCAGCCCCGTGGTCCCGGCGGTGTAGCAGATCGTCGCCGGCGCTTCACGGGCGCGGCGTGCGGTGCGATCCAACCGGATCGCGCCCCTGCCCGGCGCCGCGAGCGACTCGAGCGCCTGGAGCGAGAGCACCGCGGGATCTCCCGTCGCCTCGCCCTCCAGCAGGATCACGTGTTCGAGGGTCGGCGCGCGATGCCGCGTTCCGGTGATTCGCATCGCCGTTTCCCAGTCCTCCACGAAGGCGACGCGTGCCTCGACGTGGTCCAGGATGCACGCCGTCTCCTCTTCCGGCAACTCCGGATCGATCCCGAGCACGACCGCGCCGGCGGCCATGCTGCCCAGATCCGCGAGGATCCACTCGGGCCGGGAGCCGGACAGGATCGCCGCACGGTCGCCGGGTCGCACGCCCAGCACCTCGAGCCCCCCGGCGATCGCCTCGACCCGATGCAACACCAGGCCGTAGTTCCATTCGTGCCACGCGCCGTTCCGACGGAATCGGAGGAGCACCCGGTCGGGCCGGTCGACCGCACGCTCGCGCAAGAGTTGGATCAGGTTCTCGATCGCCACAGCCGCCTCCGGTGGACTGTCCGTGGTTGAGTCGGATAGTGCCTGCAGGAGGCGCGCCGTGGGGGGCGGGCGCCGGTGCCGGAAGCAAGAGGTCGCGGCGCATGGAGGTGTGAGGGTTGGGGGTGGGCCGGCGCGCGGGGGCGGCCGGTCGGGGGCCGGCGGGGAGCGGCGCGCTGCGCGCGCGGGGATCGGCGGCTTGTGGCCGCGGGGTCGGCCGCGCTTCGCGCGGCGGGTGGCCCCAGCGGGGCGGGCTCGGCGCCTGACGGCGCGGAGAAGGCGCCTTCGGCGCGGGGGGCCGCCGGCGAGCGGAGCTCGCCGGCGGCGGGAGAGGCCATTTCGGGGCGGTGTCGGCCGCCTGCGGCGGCGGGTCAGATCCGCTGCTCCACGCGCACGAACACGACGCGGCCGGGCTCGGGGATGCGAGCGCCGCCGAACGGGTTCGTTGCGTTCAGGTGGTTCACGTACGCCTCATCGGTCAGGTTCTCGATTCCCATCCGGACGCGGGTCCGGCGGGTGAGGTCGACGCCGCCCCGGACGTCGAACAGGTCGTAACCCGCCGTCGCGGCCTCGCCCCGGCTCGTCGCGGCGCGGTCCTGCCGGGCGACGCCGCGCCAGCCGCCCTCCAGGAAGATGCCGCGGAGGCCGGGCTCCCAGCGGAGCCGCACGTCGCCTCGGAGCGGCGGCACGCCGAAGGCCGGCTCGTCGAGCGTTTCGTCGTGGCCGTGCAGGTAGGACGCCGCCGCCGACAGGGTGAGGTCCCTCGGCAGCCGGAAAGACGCCATCGCCTCGTACCCCCAATACGTCGCCTCCCCGTTCACGTACCGGTAGACCGTCGGCGCGCTCATCATGCTCTGCCGCGGGAATTCCGTCGGCTCGATGGTAATGTGGTCGTCGATGCGACGGCCGAAGACGTTGAGGGAAACGGCCACTGCGGGGTAGCGTCCCTCGAGCCAGAGGTCGAGCTGGGTGCTGCGCTCCGGGGCGAGCCGGGGGTCGCCGACGAACTCCGCGCCGATCTGCATCTTGCGCGCAGCGTTGCGGTCGGAGAAGCGCTCGTTCGCATCGGCCGTGCGGACGACGGAGCCGATCCCCGCGGAGAGCGTCCAGTTTGGGGCGATACGGATCCCCGCGGTCAGCGCGGCGCTGACGTTCGTCTCCGCTGCCGAGAGGTCGTCCGTGACGTTCGTGCGGAAGAACTCGCTCGCGCTGTCCGCGTCGGCCAGGACGCGGTCGAGGCGGACCACGGCGGAGAGGTCGACGTCGCCGACGGACCGTTCGGCGCGGAGGAACAGCCCGGCATCGGTGATGCGGGCGCCGCCCCAGATCAGGTGCCGCCCCATGGGCGCGCCGGTGTCGCGCCGGTCGATGGTGCGGTACGCGTCGTGGATCGCGTGGTATGCGTCGCCGCCGACCTCGAGCCGGGTCTCGCCGGCGCGCAGGAGCGCGGCCAGGCGGCCGCCGTAGACGCGGATCCCGGAACGGGTGTCGATGTCCAGTGGGAATGGAGGCATCCGGTCGGGGTTCGGCAACGCGGTCGGCTTGGCGTCGTTACTCATGCCGTGGTCGACGTCGTACGCGTAGGCGAGCGCGTCGAGGCCGACGAGTGCGCCGCCGTCACGCGTGATCTCCCAGCGCACGGATCCGCTGTAGACGTCGAAGTAGTCGGCGTCGAGCGGGCGGCCGGGATAGTCGATGTCGCGCTGGGCCTGGTACGCGCCGGCGAGGGTGATGCGCGACCCGGGCGCGAGACGGAGCCCCAGCTTGGCGCGGCCTTCGGTGGAGCGGAACGACGCGGGGACGACCGAGCCGTCGCCGGCGGTGTAGTCGTCGCCCTCGCGCCAGGCGCCGGAGAGGGCGTATGCGATGGCGCCGAGCGCGCCGGCGGCCTGGGCGCCCGCCTCGACCGCGCCGAGGTTCGCGTCGTAGCCGGAGAAGAAGCGAGCGCCGAAGGGCGCGGCTCCTTCACCGGGGAGCGGGAGCGTCTCCACGCGGATCGCGCCCATGTTCCCCGCGCCCCAGGTGAGGGCGTACGGCCCCTTGATGACCTCGACGGAGCGGATCGCCGCGGGGTCGGTGTGGGAGAGGGGCGTGTCCATCCCGCCCGGCCCGCCGGGGAAGGCGTGGATCCCGTCGACGTAGACGCCGACCTGGGTCTCGCGCAGCCCACGCACGACGGGATCGAGACCGAGCGCGCCTCGGCGGACTGCATCGAGGCCCGGGAGCGCGCGGAGCATCGTGCCGGCGTCATGCGCGATGGCCTCCGCCACGTCCCGTTCGTCGAGCTCGGCCGTGGGGCTCAGGTCCGGGCGCAGGATGGCGACCTCGATTGCCGCGAGCGCGATCGGCTCTTCGGTCAGCGTGACGACCACGCGCGCTATGCCTCCGGCGGTCAAGTCCACGATCTCACGCGCCTCACGGTAGCCGATACGGCTGACCTCGACGGCGTACCGGGCGGGCGCAGGCGCGTCGATCACGGCGTAGCCGTCGGCATCGGTGGTGGCGATCAGGGACTCGCGCGCGTCGGGACCCGCGGTGCGTCCGGTCTGGGCCTGGGCCCGGACCATCGCACCCGGGACCGGCGCGCCGGCGGCGGAGACGACGTGGACCTCGATGCGTCCGCCCTGTTGGGCGACGGCAGGCGTTACGGCGGCAAGGATCAGCAGGAGCACGACCGAGGCAATGCCCCGGCGAGCAGGCGTGCCCGAGGCACGCCGGGCAATTTCCACGTGCATTGGTTCCCTCGTCGATTCACTGAACACACTTCCTCGATCCGCGACCGGCAGCGGTCGCGGTGCTTCGCCTGACGGAATGCTCAGTGTTGCGAGGGTGGTGCTGTGGAGTAGGGGAGGAGGTAGGCCACGCGCCGCCCGGGCGCCGCGTGGCCGGATTCGGACGGATGCGACGTCGTCTCGACGGCGGGCGCCACGCCCGGGCGCATGACCGCGGTGGGTGCGAACGACGACCCGCCGCCCGCGAGGCAGTCACCGATGCACACGCACGCACCGGCGTGCGCGTCACCCGGATCGCCGGCGGTGTCGGTCCCGTCGTCGGGTCCGCCGTGCTGAGCGTCGTGGTGCACGCCACGCGGCGTGCCCTGCGCCGGGAGCACATCGTGATGCGGGCACGGGTGCACGCGCCCCGCGTCCAGCGTCCCCGCCAGGAGCAGAGTCGCGAGTACGCTGGCGACCAGGCGTCGGAGCGGCGAGCCTGACCCCGCGTCGGGCCTTCGACGGTCGATGCGCATGCGACATCCTACGCGGAGTCCGTCGTTGCGGGAAATCGGGCGAACGCCGGATCTCATGTAGGGAGAATCCTTACGGCGGCTTCCGGCGCCTTCGTTCGAGGCCGGAGGGCGCGACGGCTCTATCCGCCCGCGCTCGTGTAGCGCCGCAACGCCGCGCGCCAGAGCAGGCGCGAGAGGACGAGGGCGGCGACCGCAACGAAGGCCGCCGCGAGCGAGGTCGCCCACCCGCCGCGGCCGGTCAGCGTGGCGGCGGGGACGGTCGTGATCCACGCGATCGGGACCAGGTAGACGAGTACGAACCGGATCGGCGCGGGGTAGGCGGATACGGGGAAGCGGCCGGCCTCGTAGAGCGCGTCGAAGAGGATGCCGAGGTTCTCGACGTCGACGAACCAGAACGCGAACGACATGAGCCCGAGCCAGAGCGCGTAGACGATGGCGAACGCGGCGGCGAGGGTGAGGAGGAAGGCGACGACGGCGTCGACGCCCGGCGCTCGATCGATCCGGGTCAGGGCGAACACCGAGAGTGCGAGGCCGAACGCGACGTCGGCCAGTCGCCAGACGACGAGGCGCCGGAACGAGACGTGGAACTGCGCGTCGACGGGCTTGGAGAGGATCAGGTCGAGCGTGCCGCGGCGGACCAGGTCGACGATCCGTCCTATGTTCGGTCGCAGCACGGCGTCGACGATGCCGCCGATCGCGTTGAAGACGCCGAGCAGCGCGACGACCTCCCAGAACCCCCAGCCGCCGAGCTCCTCGGTCTGACGGAAGAAGACCGCGGCGGTCAGGACCGCCATCCCGAGCCAGAAGATGGTCGCGAAGAGGCTGGCCAGGAAGTTGGCGCGGTACTCGAGCTCTTCGGCCAGGTTGGCGGCCCAGAACGCGCGGAGCACGCCGAGCGCGCGGCGGAGCCTGGCCGGCCAGCCGGCACCCTCCGGGCGCGCCGGGCGCGCCGGGGCCGGGGTCGGGGTCGGAGCGCCGTCGCCGGACTGTCGCCGGTCCGCTCCCGCATCGCCGGCAGGCCTACCCACCCACCGCTCCATAGCGCCGTCGGCCACGGGTCCAGACGAAGAGATACGCGCACGTCCACGCGGCCAGCCAGACGAGCTGCCAGCCGAAGCCACTCAGGATTGCGTCCGCGTCCGTGAGCGTGCCGGTCAGGATCTCGACGGGGAACGCGAGCATGTAGGGGAACCAGAGGACGCCGGCCACGCTCGCGACGGCGGGCGGCAGGAGCGAGAGCGGCGCGATCCGCCCGGCCAGGAAGAGCGAGACGCCCCAATGCAGCTCGGCGATCGCCGTCGCGCGTGTGGTCCAGAACGCCAGCAGGCCGTTGACGTAGCTGGTCAGGAAGCGGATCGCGGCGGCCAGCGTCGTCGCGATCGCGGCGAGCGCGAGGCGGCCTGGATCGAAGGGGAGGCGGACGGCCGGCCAGAACACCGCGATCAGGAACCAGACGAGCGCGATCAGCACGACCGACTTCCCCTTGTAGGCGAGGTTGTCGGCGATCGCTTCATGCAACGGGTTCATCGGCCGGGCGAGGCGGAAATTGAGCTCGCCCTCGCGGATCCAGCGGTCGATGTACCAGATGTCCCAGGCGAGCGTCGCCTGGTCGATCAGCATGACGGCGAAGAAGTAGCGCGCGAAGTCCGCCTGCCCGAACCCGCCCACCTCGCCGCCGCCGGCCACCGACCACCAGACCGCGAGGGTGATGGCCGGCTGGGCGACGCCGAGGATCAGCCAGATCACGATCGCGGCGCGGTACTGCACGTCGACCAGCCAGCCGGCGCGGATCAGCGCGCCGTAGCGGCGGGCCCAGGCGCGGAGAGATGCGGTCATTCCGCCTCCTTGCGTGGCGGCGCCGCGGCGGTAGGCGACGGCGCGCCTTCCGGCACGCCCGCGCCCCGCGCGCCCCCCGCGTCGCCCACGTCGCCTGCGCGCTCCGCGGCATCCACCCCCTTCGTCGCCTCACCCGCGAACGCGCGAGCGATCACCTCCTCGATCGGCGGATCCGTGATCGAGAGGTCGGCGACGGGGAGCGCGGCGAGGAGCCGGGCGCTGGCCCGGGCGACGTCGCGGCGGGGCACCTCGATCGTCGCCTTGTGGTCCTCGAGGACGGTCACGGCGCCGAAGCGCTCCAGGTCGGCGCGGTCGACCTCGCGCTCGAGGACCAGCTCGAGGCGCTTGACGGGCGCGATCCGGTCGGCGAGCTCCGTCAGGCCGCCGTCGTAGAGGAGGCGGCCGCGGTTGATGATCAGGACGCGCGGCGCGAGCGCGGTCACGTCGGCCATGTAGTGGGAGGTGAGGAGGACCGTGGCGCCGTGGCGACGGTTGTACTCCCTGACGAAGGCGCGGATCGCCTCCTGCGCGCCGAGGTCGAGGCCGAGCGTGGGCTCGTCGAGGAAGAGCAGCTCGGGGCGGTGCAGCAGCGCGGCGGCCAGCTCGCAGCGCATGCGCTCGCCCTGCGAGAGCTGACGGACCGGCTTGTCGAGGACGCCGGCGATCCCGAGCGAGTCGACCAGCTCCTCGCGGTTGCGGCGGTACTCGGCGTCCGAGAGGCCGTAGATCGCGCGGTTGAGGAGGAGCGTCTCCTCGGGCGGCAGGTCCCAGATCAGCTGCTGCTTGTTGCCGAGGACCAGAGCGATGCGTCGCTTGAAGGGCGCGCCGCCGCGCCAGGGGTCGAACCCGGCGACCTCCGCGCGGCCGCCGGTGGGGTAGAGGAGCCCGGTCAGGATCTTGATCGTCGTCGTCTTGCCGGCGCCGTTCGGGCCGAGGAATCCGACGACCTCGCCGGGCTCGATGCGGAAGGAGACGTCCTCGACGGCGTGCACCTCGCGGTAGCGGGGCCGGAAGAGGGCGCGGAACGCGCCGGCGAGCCCCGGCTCGCGCACCTTCACGCGGTACGTCTTGGACAGCCGTTCGGCGACGATGCTCGCCCCGCCCGTCATCCTCGGTCCTCCCACGCCACGACTCGATCGCGCCCGCAGGTCCGGTCGGCTGCTACTCCGTCGCCTCGTTCCGCGGCTCGAACTCCAGCGCCGCCGAGTTCATGCAGTAGCGCAGCCCGGTCGGCTCGGGGCCGTCGGGGAAGACGTGGCCGAGGTGGGAGTCGCATGCGGCGCAGAGGACCTCGATGCGACGCATCCCGTGGCTGCGGTCCTCCTCCGTGCGGACGGCGTCGCCGCGGATCGGCGCCCAGAAGCTGGGCCAGCCGGTCCCGGAGTCGTACTTCGTGTCGGAGTCGAAGAGCTCGTTGCCGCAGCAGGCGCAGCGGTAGATGCCGTCGCCCTTGAAGTCCCAGTACTTGCCGGTGAATGCGCGCTCGGTGCCCTTCTGGCGGCAGACGTAGTACTGCTCGGGCGTGAGGTCGCGGCGCCATTCCTCGTCCGACTTGACGATCTTCCTGGTCATCACCTACCTCCCGGCAAAGGTGCCCGGACGTTGCCGGGCGGGTCGTCCCGCCTCTATGCTACACGAACCGAACCGGAACCGGTACCCGGGCCGAGGGTCCGGGGCCGGCGTCCGGGCGCGACGCGCCCCCGGGTTCGAGACGCGGCTCGCGCGACCCGGTGTGGGCCGGCCCGGCCGGCCCGTGTGC
The DNA here is from genome assembly GCA_937889645.1 of uncultured bacterium. Taxonomy (GTDB): domain Bacteria; phylum Gemmatimonadota; class Gemmatimonadetes; order Longimicrobiales; family RSA9; genus CALBZE01. Next base: position 31,627 of record CALBZE010000066.1, on the reverse strand, counting down.
GCGACCGCCCGCTTCCCACGACCACGGAGGTCCCAATGCGACGCAGCCACCTCGCCGTGTTCGTCGCGACGCTCCTCGTTCACCACGCGCCGCTCCACGCCCAGGGCGCGGATCCGGCCGGGCCGTTCGACGTGCTGATCACCGGCGGCAGGGTCCTGGACGGGACCGGCAACCCGTGGTTCTACGCGGACGTCGGGATCCGGGACGGGAAGATCGTCGCCGTAGGCCGACTCGCGGGCGCACGGGCGACGCGCGTGATCGACGCGCGCGGGCTCGTCGTCGCGCCGGGGTTCATCGACCTGCACAGCCATGCCGACGACGGCGCGAGCGCGGAGGGCGGGTTCCGTGACGCGGACCCGCGGCGTCGCGCGGCGCCGAACATCGTCGCGCAGGGTGTGACCACCGTCGTGGTCAACCAGGACGGCCGCTCGCCGTGGCCGATCCGCGACCAGCGGGCGTTCATCGAGGCGAACGGGATCGGCCCGAACGCGATGCTCATGGTCGGGCACGGCACGGTGCGCCGGCTGGCCATGGGCGACGACTTCCGGCGCCCGGCCGCGCCCGAGGAGATCGAGCGGATGCGGGCGCTGGTGCGGCAGGGGATGGAGGAGGGCGCGGTCGGGCTCTCGGCGGGGCTCGAGTACGTGCCCGGCCGGTGGAGCACGACGGACGAGATCGTCGCGCTGGTCGAGGAGATCGTGCCGTGGCGCGGCGTCTACATCTCACACGAGCGGAGCGAGGGGCAGGACCCGATGTGGTACTGGCCGAGCCAGGACGAGCCGGGCCCGCCGACGCTGCTGGACGCGGTGCGCGAGACGATCGAGATCGGCGAGCGCACGGGCGCGACGGTCGTGGCCAGCCACATCAAGGCGAAGGGCGCGAACTACTGGGGCTCGAGCCACGCGGCGATCCAGCTGATCGAGCGGGCGCGCGCCCGGGGCGTCGACATCTGGGCGGACCAGTACCCGTACGCGACGAGCGGGACCGACGGTTCGACGGTCCTGATCCCGCGCTGGGCGCTCTCCTACGACCGCATGGCCGATGGGCGCGCCGGGCGGCCGGATTACGCGACGGCGATCAGGCGCGTGCTCGCCGACCCGGCCGAGGCGGCGAAGCTACGGCGCGACATCGCGCACGAGATCGCGCGGCGCGGCGGCGCGGAAGCCGTCATCGTCTTCGATCATCCGGACCGGAGCTTCATCGGGAAGAGCATCGCGGACCTCGCGGCGGGGTGGGGCGTGGACCCGGTCGAGGCGGCGATCCGGCTCCAGCTCGAGGGGGACCGCAGCCGGCCGGGCGGCGCGAGACTGCGCGGCTTCTCGATGTCGGAGGCCGACGTCGAGGCGTACGCCGCGCGCCCCTGGGTCGCCACCGCATCCGACGGCGGGATCGCGCTGCCGGAGGACGGCCCGGCGGTGCACGCGCGCTACTACGGCACGTTCCCCCGCAAGATCCGCTGGCTCGCGCTCGAGCGCGGAGTGATCTCGGTCGAGGACGCGGTACGGTCGATGACGTCGCTACCGGCACAGATCCTGGGGCTGCGCGACCGGGGGATGATCCGCGAAGGGTTCGCGGCCGACATCGTCGTCTTCGACCTCGACCGGATCCGCGACCGTGCGACTTTCACCGAGCCGCACCAGTACCCGGACGGGATCGAATACGTCCTCGTCGGCGGCGAGTTCGTGGTGGACGACGGCGCGTTGACGTGGAGGCTGCCCGGGCGGGTGATCGTGCCGGAGCGTACGGTCTCGGGTCCGATTGCTGCGAACGACGCGAGCAGGTAGAGCGGGTTCACGTCGCGCGAGTCGAGAGGAGGGTCCAATGCCCGATGGGAAGGCCGAGACCGAAGCGTTGGCCGCAGCGGAGCGCTGGCTCGCCCTGATCGACCGGGGCGATGCGGCCGCGAGCTGGGCCGAGACCGCGCGGCTCTTCCAGGCCGCGGTCGACGAGGCGCGCTGGAAGGAGTCGCTCGAGGCCGCGCAGCGGCCGATCGGCCGCCCCGTCGCCAGGAGCGTCCGGTCCATGCAGTACGCGACGGAGCTCCCCGGCGCGCCCGACGGCGAGTACGTCGTCCTCGAGTTCGAGACGACGTTCGAGCACAAGAAGAACGGCGCGGAGCGGGTGGTCATGATGAAGGAGCCGGACGGGGAGTGGCGAACGGCGGGGTACTACGTTCGATGAAGGGGGGCCGGCCGGAGACTCGATCCAGCCGGCCGGGTGCGAGGTCCCACCGGCGGTGACGGTCGGCGGCCGCCGGGTCCATGAAAACGCCCCGCCTCGTCGGCGGGGCGTCGTTCACACGGTCTGTTCTTTCCAGCGTCGCCAGGCCCAGACGACGAACCACCCGAGGAGCACGAGCGGAACGATCTTGGCCACCACGAACCAGGCGAGGGCGAAGAGCGGGACGAGCAGAGCCGCCAGGAGCTTGAGGCCGACGACGATCGCGACGATCATGCCGACGACGAAGAGGACCAGCTTTCCCATGTCGCCTCCAGGGATAAAGGAACCGGACGCACCGACAATACGGAATTGTCCGGGGAAAGGATTCATGCCGTCGGGGACGCGGTGCTTGACCCCGGCCGGCTCGCGCGAGAGATTGCCGGGGTACGCTCCGGGCGTCGCACCACGCGCGTGCGGCGGTCGGCGGGCGCCGGTCCGGTTGCCATGAGAGGTCGCCGATATGGAAGGCAAGACTCCGATCTGGGCATACGCGCTCGGCCTGTTCGGCGGGATCGCCGCGATGTTCGCATTCGTCGACGCGGCCGCTTTCACGCTCTACCTGGCCTTTGCCGTGCTGAGCGCGATCTTCGGCGCGGTCTGGCCCGCGACGTCGTGGCGGTGGAGCCTCTGGGTTACGGCGCCGCTCGTGATCACCGTCTTGATCGGGGTGGTGTTCGACGGGGAGGTACGCGTCGTGGACTGGCTCATCCTGATCGGCGTGCCGATCTTCGCCGGCGCGGGCGGGTATGCAGGAGCGCAGGTCAGGGCGCGCAAGAGCGCCGGGGAGGTCTCGGCGCCGTAGCGTCCGGGCGAGTCCGTCGACTCGCCGGGCATCACCGGGAAGTGATCTGTCGCCGGGCCGGAACCCAGTCGGGATCCGGTCCGGCGCTCGTATGGGAAGGGAAGATGTCTGCCGAATCACGCATTTCGATCGTGCTGCTCGACCTGGACGGCACGTTGATCAACACGAAACGCCTCTACATCGAGTGCTACCGCCAGGCGGTGCTCCCGTACGTGGGGAGGGAGATGACGCCGGAAGAGATCCTCGCGCTGCGCCCCCGTTCGGAGTTCCGCTTCCTCCGCGACGTGGTCGGGCATGCCCGGGTCCCGGCGTGCCTCGAGGACTTCTACCGCGCCTACGAACGGCTGTACGACGCGTACGCCCGCGGGATCTACCCGGGCGTGCCGGAGATGCTCGCGTCGCTCAGGGGCACCGGCGTGAGACTCGGGATCGTGACGGGGAAGAGCCGCAGGTCGTGGCAGCTGACGCGCGAGCGCCTGCAGCTTGGCGAATTCGACGTGCTCGTCTTCGACGACGACGTGTCGGAGCCGAAGCCTGACCCCGAGGGTCTCCGGATCGCGCTCGACCGGCTCGGCGCGGAGCCGTCGCAGGCGGTCTACATCGGGGATTCGGGGAGCGACATCGAGGCCGCGGCCGCGGCGGGCGTGAGGCCGGCCGCGGCGCTCTGGGCCAAGAAGCCGGACGAGCAGGAGGCGTTCCTGCGCCGCGTCGAGCCGTGGGCGCCGCAGGCGTTCGTCACCCCGGCCGATTTCGCCCGGTGGGTCGGCGAGGGCGCGGGTCGGCCGCCGGCGCCCGTCGGGGCCGGTCGCCCGTAGACGATGGCGCCCGGCGGCGCTCAGCGCTTCGCGAAGACCGTGGTCGAGCCGTCGCGCTGGAATGCGAGGACGTCGTAGGCTTCCTTGTAGAGCCCTTCCATCCCGGGCGAGCCCATCGGCATTCCGGGCACGGCGAGCCCGACGACCTCGGGCCGTTCCTCCAGCAGTCGCTGGATCAGGTCCGCGGGGACGTGCCCCTCGATCACGTAGCCATCGACGATCGCGGTGTGGCAGGACGCGAGCTTGCCGGGCACGCCCGTCATCGCCTTGACGCGCGACATGTCGTTCGTGTCGTGCGTGACGACCTCGAAGCCGTGCGCCTTGACGTGGTCGATCCACTTCGCGCAGCAGCCGCAGGTCGGGCTCTTGTAGACGGTGATCGTCGGCCGCTCACCCGCCGCGACGGGCTCGGCGGCGATCGCGTCGGGCGCCGGTGCGGCGGCCGCCGCGACCGGCTCGGCGTCGTGCAGCGCGTGATCCTCCGCGGGCGACGTCGCCACGGTCGCGCGGACCGCGAACCCGGCCGCGATCAGGGCCACGGCGCTCACGCCGTACTTTATCGTCTTCATCTCCGGTTCTCCGTTCGACAAACGCGTCGTGGTTCCGTATACCCCGGCGCCCCGTTCGGTGCCGCGCCCGGTGGACGGAATCGGGACGGCAATGATGCCGCCCTCTGCGGGGCGCGCGCAAGGCACGGACGGGACATCGCGTCCCGCGCGGCCCCATCGGGGCGGCCGCGGGGTAGTAAGGGGTGACACGGATTCGGCGGGAGGGGAAACATTGCCTTTGTTGTTCTTGATGTTCGTAGTGGTGCCGCTGGTCGAGCTGGCGGTCCTCGTCAAGGTGGGGACCGTGGTGGGCGTGTGGCCGACGATCGGGCTGGTCGTGGCGACCGCGGCGGTGGGGTCCTGGCTCGCACGCAGTCAGGGCGCGCGGGTGCTGGGTGCGATCCGGGCCGACCTGATCATGGGGCGGATGCCCGCCGCCCACCTGCTCGATGGCCTCATGATCCTGGCCGGCGGGCTGCTGCTCCTCGCGCCCGGGTTCCTGAGCGACGTCGTCGGGATCCTGCTGCTCTTCCCGCCGAGCCGCGCGTGGTTCAAGCACCTGCTCCGGCGGCGGCTGGAGCGGGCGATCGCGACGGGCGACGTGCGCATCATGGCGATCATGCGCTAACCGTCGCCCGCCGATTCGGGCGTCGGGGGAGCACGGCGGCCCGCGGCGGGCCGCGGCGCGGCATCGTCAGTGCAGGATGTCCACGACCACTCGATCCGGGTTCCGCAGCTCGAGGACCCTGTACTGCTTGCGCCCGGATACGCCGACGACCCACTCGAGCCGGGCCTCGAAGTCGCACGTCAGACGGAGCTGGCGCACGGCGGGGAGCGCCGGCGCGAGGGTCCGCTCGGCGACCGTCACGTTCCCGGCGTCGTCGTGTGCGCGGGCGGGCGTCATCGCGACCCGTAGCCACGCCGCGCCGGCGATGCTCACCGCGTTCCCCGAGCCGCACTGCCGGATGGGCCGTTCGACGTACTCGATCGTGTAGCCGGGGAGCCCGCCCGAGCCGAACTCGAAGACGACGCGGTCGAAGCCCTCCTGTCGCCCCACGCGAATCGCGGTCTGCGTGCTCACGCCGGTGATCGACCCGCGGCGGACGGTAGGCCCGGTCGTACCCGCGCGGGGTTCGCCGGCGCCTGGCGGCGCGGCGGTCGGGTCGTTGCCGGCGGTGATTCCGGACGAACCGGTCGTTGCGCGCGCATCCGCCGTTCCGGGTGCGTCGGCCGCCGTTGGAGCGCCGGTCGTTTCGGGTCCACCGGGCGTGTCGGGACCCGCGGCGGCCGCGTCTTGCGCCGGTTCCGCTTCCGACCTTCCCGCGGGGGTCGACGATTCGTCACGCTCGCCGCCGCACGCCGCCAGGACCAACACGGCCACGAGCGTCGTTCTGCGAAACATCCTCACCGAATCCTCCTCGTTTCGTCGTTCGATCCCGCCGACATCGTACGTGCACGGATCGGAAATTGCGACTCTCGGGCCGCTGGAGGCGTGGTCGTAGCGCCGGAGGGCGCGGGAAGGAGGTTCGTATGAGGTCGATTCGAACGGCGTCGCTGGTCTCGCTGCTCTTGGTGGCGGGCGTGGTCGCGTGCGAGGTCGAGGAGGAGCGGCCTGCGCAGCTGCCCGAGGTGCAGGTCGAAGAGGGCCAGCTCCCGGAGTACCGGGCGGAGCCGCGGGAGGCCGAGATCGGGCGGGACACGGTGACCGTCCCGGAGGTCCAGCTCGAGGAGCCGAACCGCTCGCGATAGTCGGTAGCGGCCGCCCGCCGCCCGCGCCATGGACGGGCGGCCGCGTCCGGCGCCGGCGCGACCCGATCAGGCGACCCGCGATATCGCGACCTCGGGCTCGATCGCGGAAACGTCGTCGGGGTTCAGGATCGCGTCGCCCCGGGCGAGCAGTGCGGCGGTGCCGGCGGCGACGCCGGCGCGCAGCGCGTCCGGCGTAGCCGCGCCGCGCCCGAGCGCGAGGAGGAGCGCGGCGAGGAGCGCATCGCCGGCGCCGACGGCGAGGCGGCCGTCGACGCGCGGCGGCCGAGCCGTCCAGACGCCCGTCGCGTCGGCGGCGACGGCACCTTCGGCGGCGAGCGTGATGACGGCGGCCGTCGCGCCGAAGCGCAGGAGCGCGGGCGCGGCACGGACCGCGTCGTTCGGCCCTTCGATGGTGGCGCCAAGCAGCCGGCCGGCCTCGAAGACGTTGGGCACGAGGAGGTCGCACCCGGCGGCGGCCGCGTGTCGGAGGGCCGGGGTGTCGCAATCGGGGACGAAGCGCGCCCCGCGTTCGCGGGCGTAGCGGCCGACCCGGGCGTAGAGGTCCTCCGGCAGGCCGCGGGTGATGCTGCCGCAGCACGCGACCCAGTCCGGCCTGGCGGCGTCGATCTCCTCGAGCGTCGCGGCGAGCAGGCGCTCCGCTTCCTCCTCCGAAAGCCGGGGGCCGCGCGGGTTGAGGAGCAGGTCGCGCCCCTCTGCCGAGGCGTGCACGCCCACGAAGATCCTCGTCTCGTCCGCGATCGGGACCGCGCGGAGCGAGACGCCTTCCCGCAGCAGTTCTTCTTCGAGTTCCCGACCCGTCCGACCGCCGAGCGGCGCGACCGCGCGGGCGGCGCCGCCCAGCGCCCGCGTCGCGCGCACCACGTTGATCCCCTGTCCCCCCGGGCGCCGCCTCGGCGCCTCGATCCGGTTGGCGTCGTTCCACCGCAGCGTTTCCGCCTCGAAGAGCAGGTCGAGCGACGGGTTCGGCGTGAGGGTGAGAATCACGGTTTCCTCTGTCGTCCACGGTCCGGTCGGGAGAGTAACGTCGGCATCGGCACGTCGGCCAGGGGGTGGCCTGGGGTCGGGGCGGGCGTTATATGGGAGCGTGCGCGACCCGGGTTGCTCGGGTCGCAATGGGGCGGTGGTGTGTGCAGGGGCCGACGACTTCGGAGGCAAACGGGGTTCGGCCGCGGCAGGCCGAACCAGGGAGAACGGTGATGCATATGTCGACCACATCGCGAGAAGCGATGCGCGCGTGGTTCCTGGGCCCGCGCGCGGAGAACGCAGAGCTGTTCGAGCGGCTCGTGACCGAGGCGCTCAGGGACCACGTCTTCTGGCGGCGCAACTACCACCCGGAGGACGGGTTCACGATCCGGGAGAACGACAAGCGCGGCGAGGGCTACGAGGAGGCGGTCGCCACGCTGACGCAGGAGCTGATGGGGCTGCTGGCCGAGCTGAAGCGCGGCGTCCCGTTCTTCAGCGGGCGCTACAAGGGCCACATGAGCTTCGAGCAGACGATCGCGAGCCAGATCGGCTACATCGCGGCGATGCTCTACAACCCGAACAACGTGGCTATCGAGGCGTCGCCGGTGACGACGCGGCTCGAGCTGGAAGTCGCGGCCGACCTGGCGCGAATGATCGGCTACGACCCGAAGACGTCGTGGGGTCATCTGACGTCCGGCGGGACGGTGGCGAACTTCGAGGCGATCTGGATCGCGCGGAACATCATCTACTTCCCGCTGGCGGCGCGGGGCGCGGCGGACCAGCTCGGGCTCTCGCCCGATGTCGAGCTGCCCGACGGGAGCACGGCGCCGCTGAACCGGCTGGGGCTCTGGGAGCTGGTCAACATTCGGAACGGCGTCGCACTCGATCTCTTCGACGCGCTGCGCACCTCCGCGCCGACCGCCGACCTGCGGAAGGCGCTGGACGAGCACACGCTCGCGGCGCTCGGATACCAGCGGTACATGGAGCGGCTCACCCGGGCGTTCGGCGATCCGCTCCCGCCGAGCGTCGTGCTGGTCGCGGCGACGGCGCACTACTCGTGGGAGAAGATCGTACGCGCGCTCGGGATCGGGTCGAACCAGCTGGTGTTCGTCCCCGTCGACACGCACTTCAGGATGGACCCGGACGCGCTGTGGGAGACGGTGCGCGACCTGACGTCGCGGCGGGTGCCGATCCTGGCGTGCGTGAGCGTGTGCGGGACGACGGAGGAGAGCGCCGTCGACAGGTTCGACCAGGTGCTCGAGGTGCGACGTCGCGCCGAGCAGGAACTGGGCATCACGTTCCACATCCATTCGGACGCGGCGTACGGCGGGTACGCGGCTGCGGTGACGTGGAAGGCGGACGGGACGCGGCGGAGCGCGGAGGAGATCCGTGCGGCGACGGGGCTGGACTGGCCGTCGGACGCGTGGGTCCGCTCGATCGAGGCGCTAGGCCAGGCCGACTCGGTCACGGTCGACCCGCACAAGCTGGGGTACACGCCGTACCCGGCAGGCGCGTTCCTGCTGCGGGACCGGCGGGCGCGCGAACTCGTCGCGATCGACCCGCCCTACCTCCTCCCGACGCAGGGGCTCGCCTCGGCGGAGGATCTGTTTCTGGGCCGGTTCATCCTCGAGGGCTCGAAGCCCGGCGCCGCGGCGGCGGCCGTCTGGCTGAGCCACAAGGTGCTCCCGCTCGACGAGCGCGGATACGGCTACCTGATCGAGCGGACGGTGTGCGGCGCGCGCAAGCTGCACGGCGCGCTGCGCGCGGCGGACCTCGGCCCGTTCCGCATCGTGCTCCTCCCCGAGCCGGACATCAACATCGTCTGCTACGTGCTGCACCACCCGTCGCTTCGGACGCTCGAGGCGGTGAACGCGTTCAACGAGGGGGTCTACGAGCGGATGAGCCTGAGCAGGCCGGGTGCGACGCCGGACTACATCATCACGCGCACCCGCTTCCAGAGCCCGATGTACGACGGCGCGATCGAGCCGATCCTGGCTGCGCTCGGCGTCTGCACGGTCGACGAGTGGCGGGAGAGCGGGGCGGCGGGGCTGGTCGTCCTGCGCTCGACGGTGATGGACCCGTTCCTCGACGCGCCGCCGCCCGCGCCGGATCACGTGGGTGGGTTCGTGCAGGCGTTGCGGGGTGCCGCGGAGGGGGCACTTGGGGGCGTAGGGCTTGGGTCCTAGGTCTTAGGTCTTGGGTGTCAGGTTATAGGTGTCGGGTGTCGGGTGTCGGCCCCGCCCGCCTGACACCTGATTCCCGACAGCCGATGCCTAAGACCTGAGACCTGAAACCTGACACCTGAAACCTGAGACCCAATACCCAGCGGGGCGGCGGCGGGCGCCGCCAGAGGCGGTGCCCGCCCCGGGCAGCGACGCTCACACCCTTCCCGCCGCCACGCGGACCGGCGCGTCCAGGCCCGGCCATCCGTCGCCCGTCATCGCCATCTCCCAGAACGCGATCTCGTAGTGCAGCGTCGTCTCGAAGAGCTCGGCCATGCGCGCCCGTTCGGTGGGCCCCGCAGCCTCGGCCAGCGCGTTCAGCTCGTTCTCGAGGTGCGCGACGTACGCCGCGAACGCGTCGCCCGCCCAGTTCTCGACGAACGGGTACCACGGCGAGTTCGGGTCGATTCCCCGCTTGACCACGGTCCAGGAGTCGTGGTACGCCTTCTCGGCGGTGTACAGCACGGTGTATATCTCCGCGTAGGAGCGCTGGGACGCCGTCGCGATCAGGAACTGGATGTAGGCGTGGTTGATGAACGACGGGCGGATGTCGCTCATGTCCACGCCGACCGCCTCCGCGCGCTCGCGGAACAGGCCCAGCTCCTTGTGGAACATCGCCATCACGTTCGTGTGCAGCTCCCAGTGCTCCGGCGGCGCCTTGGGCACCATGAGCGCGATGAAGGGGACCGCCGCCTGGACGAAGAGATAGTCCTGGCGCATCCAGGTGGCGAACGTCTCGAAGGGGATCGTCCCGTCCCGGGTCTGCAGGAGGAAGGGGTGCCGGACCATTCGCTCCCAGGTGGGGTGGACTCGATCGTGCTGCTCCTGTACGAAGCCCATGAGAAAGCCTCCGGGTCGTCGGTGAATGGTGGATACACGACGACGGAGGCTGCACGCACGTCCGGTACGACTCCCTGCGCCGGCATTACCCGGATCAGGTTCTGAGGGTATGATCTCAGCCAGCGGCCGTCCGCCAGCACCCCTGTCGTCGGGGTGGATGATAGGGGTTGGCGCGCGGAGGGGGCAAGGGGGAGGAGAGGTGAGGGCGCTGGAGGTGAGGGCCCAGGGCTCGGGGCTCAGGGCTCGGGGGGGGTACCTCATCCCTGAGCCCTGGGCCCTGAGCCCTGAGCCCCGGGGCGGCGGCGGGGCGGGGCGGCCATGCCCTTGCCGGCCGCTCGGCGCTCCGACACATTAATTTCAGACATTCCTGCGCCGGCCGCACGGTATCCTCGCGGCACGGTCGGTGAAGGGAGCGCCGGGTGGAACACCGTCGACTCCCGTCCTCCGAGCACACGATACGCCATGCACGCAGACCTCCTTCGCCTCGACGTCCGCAAGCGCCCCGAGAAGCTCCGCTTCGATGGCCGCGTCCTCTTCCTCGTCGACGACGCCGAGCTGATGCGCCGGCAGCTGAACGGCGAGGACCTCGAGCTGACCGACGAGCTGCGCGCCAAGCTGCGCGACCAGATCTCCACCGACGAGATCACGCCCGCCTACATCTGCTACTACTTCGACGAGACGCTGGGCCAGTTCCCGTACCTGGGGCTCAAGGCCGGCGGCGAGTTCCCCGTCAAGCGCGGCAGCGTGAAGGCCGGCGGGTTCGTCTGCTCGGTGAGCGGGAAGCGGCGGGGGAAGGGGAGCAGCCGCGAGCAGTCGCCCTACGCGGAGCTGATGGCGGGGATCCGCGTCGTCATCGCCGAGAACATCGAGCGGATCTACAACGAGAACTGCCAGAACCTGGGGATCCTGACGTCGACGGACTTCTCGCTGATCGAGCGGATCCGCCGGGGCGAGGAGATCCCGCTCTCGGAGTTCACGAAGGGCGTCGACCCGATCACGAAGGAGATCATCGAGTACGGCGGGCTGTTCGAGTACAACGTCGCGCGGCTGCAGGGGAAGGTGAAGCTCCCGCCGGTCGAGAGCCAGATCCGCGGCGGGACGCGGCCAATGACGATCGCGGAGAAGATCTTCGCGCGGAAGCTGGTGACCGACGCGGCGACGGGCGAGACCGGCGTGCCGTGGGTGAAGCCGGGCGACAGCGGGTTCTTCCGCACGGACTGGCGTTTCTCGCACGAGTACGTGAGCCCGATGGCGGCGATTTTCTTCGAGGAGAAGCTGGGTCCGGACGCGAAGGTCAACGACCCGCCGACGATCATCATGTTCCGCGACCACCTGACGTACCTGCACCAGGTCATGCCGCCGGAGCGGGTGCAGCTCGGTCTGCTGGACGTGGCGCGGCAGCTCAAGGAGAAGCAGGAGGAGTTCGCGAAGAAGCAGGGCGTCGTCTACTACGGCGAGCGGATGGGTTACCGGCTCGGGAGCGAGGCGATCTGCCACTCGAAGATGCTGGAGTCGTACGCGGAGCCGGGGCAGCTCATCGTCGGAACGGACTCGCACACGCCGCACTCGGGCGCGATCGGTTGCGTCGCGTTCGGCGTGGGGACGACGGCGATCTTCAACTCGTGGATCACGAAGGACGTGCGTGCGAGCGTGCCGCCGTCGTTCAAGGTGGTGATCCGCGGGAAGAAGCCCGAGAACGTGACGGCGAAGGACTTCATGCTGGAGATCCTGCGCCATCCGTACATCCGCGATGGTCATGCGATCGGCCAGATCATCGAGTACGCGGGCGAGGCGGTCGAGGCGCTGTCGATCGACGAGCGCGCGACGATGACGAACATGGCCGCGGAGGTCGGCGCGTTCACGGGGATCATCGCGCCGGACGAGAAGACGGTCGAGTACCTCGTCAACGAGCGGGGGATGGACCGGGCGCGGGCCGAGCAACTGTGCGAGGGGCTGTACTCCGATCCGGACGCGGAGTACGTGAAGGTCATCGAGATCGACGCGTCGACGATCCGGCCGATGGTCGCGCTCCCGGGCGACCCTGGGAACGGGCTGTACATCGACGAGCTGGGCGACGAGCCGATCCGGATCGACGTCGCCTACGCGGGCTCGTGCACGGCGGGGAAGAAGGAGGACATGGACATGTACGCGGCCGTGCTGAAGGAGGCGCGGGCGCAGGGGCTGCGCGTCCACCCCGACGTGAAGCTGTACATCCAGGTCGGTTCGCAGGAAGTCAGGCAGTACTGCGAGGAGAAGGGGTACCTGCGGCTGTTCGACGAGATCGGCGCCGAGTTCATCGAGCCGGGCTGCGGCGCGTGCATCGCGGCGGGCCCGGGCACGAGCCAGCGGCCGGACGAGGTGACGATCTCGAGCCAGAACCGCAACTTCCCGGGGCGGAGCGGTCCCGGTCAGCTGTACCTGGCGAGCCCGTACACGGTGGCCGCCTCGGCGATCGCGGGGCGCATCGTCGAGTGGGTACCGGGCCGGCCGATCCCGGTGCTCGAGCCGGTGGAGCCGGCGGGCGTATAACCGGTGGGCGTATAGCCGGCGGGGTGACGGCGGTGCCGCCGCCGGCGTGTCACATTGCGGTCGTCGAAGTCGTTCTCCTCCCGAGGAGCGGGCGCGGGAATCACACGACCCGGGCCCGCAACGACGCGGATCAGCGCCGAGCCGCGTGCGCGCGGTCTCGGCGCACGTCACTTCCGGGAGGTGAACATGGGAGTCCGGTACGCCGACCGACCGTCGAGCCACGCTTCTTCCGTCGTGTTGGTTTGCGGTCTTGCCGCCGCGGCTGTGTCGGCCGCGTGCGACGCCGATGGGCCGGCCGGGGTGGACCCGGGTCCGGACCTGAATACCGCCAGGATCGTCGTGAACGGCGGTCCCGAGCTGGACATGGTGGTCAAGGCGCTCGGCGGCTTCCATTCCGTGACCACGGGGGACGGGGAGGGGATCCACGTCTACGCCAAGCCGCAGGACCTGCCCTTCGCGATCCACATCCCCGGCCGCCCGGCGCCCGGCACGTACGCCGTCGGCCGGTGGGACCCGGACGGAGATTACCTCAGGGAGAACGCCACACTGCACGTCGATCCGCCGGGGGTCACGAAGGTCGATGGAATCCTGCACGTAATGCGCGAGCCGAGCGTGTCGTTCAGCGGCGCGGTCGCGGCGCGGCTGGGCCACTATGCGAGCCTTGGGGGCGGTACGCTGGAGCTGTTCGAGGTCGATCTGCCGGACGACCGTGCCCAGTCGGCGGCCCGCGAGGCCCGCGGCAGGGCGAGCGGCCGTCTGAAGACGCGGGCGGTCGCGAATCCGAAGCTCGCGGAGCCGGGCGCGGACGTCGAACCCGACACCATCGACATCTCCGTCGAATTCCAGGTCGAGCTCGCGAACTGGCCCGACGGTCGAGCCTCGGCGACGCTGGCGGGCGGGGCGCTGGACGGCGCGACGCTCCCGTTCATGTTCGGAAGCGGCTCTGCGTGGGAGATCGTCGGCGAGCCCGACAGGCGAGTGCTGATCGCGGTGACCGGAGAGATCGCCGAAACGGGCGAGCGCGTCGACCTCTGGATCGGAACGACGCTACAAGATGGCCCGGGCACCGTGGCGTTCGAGGCCGTCGATCCCTGGACGATATTGCCGGCCACGCCGTCCGAGTGGTCTGACCAGTTCGCCGCGGTCATCGTCGGCGGCTACAACGGTGCACGCTACGGTTCGGTCGGCGGGGTGCTCGAGTTCGAGACCTTCGAGGCTGGCGGGACGGGCCTCTGGGGAGAAGCGAGAGGGCGCGCCACGATCGAACTCGAGCGCTGGCCGGAACCGGGCGTCGGGGGCGGCGAGCGAAGCACGATCGAGATCACGTTCCACGTGCCCACGGGCAACCTGATCCAGTATTGCCCCGGCACCGAGAGCTGCGGCCCGTAAGCAGACTCGCCGGGCGCCGAGGCCGGCGGCGCGGGTGGGCCCTGGCGCGGGGCGGGCGCCGTACGTTATAGTCGTATATATGGATACGGCTGCCGCATTCACGCCGGACCCGGGCCGCGCCTACGCCCCGGCGCCCGGAATCGTCGCCACCGACCTCGGCGACGAGTTGATCCTCCTCGACCCGGCGCGGGGCGAGATGTTCTCGCTGAACGCGACCGGCCGGTGCATCTGGGGCGCGCTCGGCGGCGGGCTGGACGCGGCGGTCCGCGCGCTGGTCGATGCGTTCGACATCACCGCCGAGCAGGCCGCGGCCGATGCGCGCGCCCTCGTCGAGGATCTCGTGGCCACCGGGTTGCTCGTCCCCACCGCCTGACCGTGGCTTCGCCCGCCTTCGCCGTTCTTGGGCGACCTTTTCGTTGCCGCATCGAAACGAACGCCGTGCTCGCGTGGCTCGACCGGCAGTGGCGGCGCGATGGGCACGCGGCGCCGCCTCACGCGTACGCGGTCGAGCTGGTAGAGGAAGCCGGCCCGGGCGGTGTCGGTGCCGCGCCTGAGGGTTTGGGTGTGCCCGGCCGGGACGCCGGGTGGGAGCCGGAGCTCGTCCGCCTGCCGGAGGACATCGACCTGACATGGGCGCGGCGCGGAGACGAATGGGTCTGGACCGGGGGCAAGGAGTGGGTTCATCTCCGGCTGAGCCGGGACGGCGCGCGGATCCGGTTCCGCTTCGGAACCGACGTCTTCCCGGCGCTGTACGTCGCGGTGAGCGAAGCGCTACGCGCGTCGGGTCTGCTCCCGCTCCACGCGGCCGTGGTTGTCCGGGACGGCGTCGCGACGGCGCTCGCGGCGCCGAGCGGGACCGGGAAGACGACGACGCTCGTCCGGCTCCTCGGCCGCGGCTGGAGTCCTCTGGCCGAGGACCTGTCGTGGCTCGATCCCGGGACCGGGATGCTGTACGGCTGGGACCGCGGGCTTCGGCTGTGGTCGGACGGCCTCGCGCGCCTTGGGCCGGAACTGGCGGTCGCACGATGGTCTACCGACACGGACGGGAAGCGCTTCCTCGAATGGGCGGCCCTGGGTGTCCCGCGTGTGCCCAGCGCGCGGCTTGCCCGTGTGGTGCTCCTCCAGCGCGACGCCGTGCGCCCGACCGGCCTGGAACGGCTGTCGCCCCGCGAGGCCGTGCGCGTGCTGTGGGAGGCGACGGGTGTGCCGCTCTCGGCCGACGCGCGTGCGATGGTGAATGGATCCGTCACGCGGCTGCTGCGGGAGCTCGAGTTCCACCGGCTGTGGCTCGGCCCCGACAGCGAAGTGGGTCTTCCCCCTCAGATCCTCGGCGGGTAGCGGAAGTTCTCCGTGTAGATGTTGCGGTTGTCGGGTTCGTGATACTCCGGAAGGACCCTGCCATCGAACTCGACCCAAGCGTGCCCGACGATCCGGTCGCCTTCCCGTTTCACCCCGCTCACGAAATCGACCTCCATCCCCCGGGCGCGCAGCGCATGATAGTGCGCGAGCGACCGGATCACGCACCGGCCGACGCCGTGGGTCGGGACCACGCGCGACGCCCACTTGATCCCACGTGCGATCGCGTTGCGCTCGCTGGACGGGACGCGACGCGGCGGCGGAGCCGAGCCGTCGCGCGGGGGCGTGAATCGACCGAGCAAGCGGTGCAAGTCGGGCTCGCGTTTCGCAGCGTTGCGGGCGCGAATGACGAGCGGCAGTACCCGGCACATCTGCAGGATGAGGCTGGGCGTACGGGCCAAGCGGTAGACGGTCTTCTCGACCCCGTACGGGGCGTGCTCGGTCAGGGTTCGGAGGTCGAGCGTCCTGGAGAGCGCTTTCGGCAAAGGACCCGGGGAGAACCTTCCGCGCCAGGGATCACAGCGTTCCAGCATGTATGCGATCGAGCGTCGCCCGCCGAACTCGGCAGCCCTGGCCTCGAGGGCTTGCCGAGTCACGCCTTCCCGTTCGATGAGAAAGCGCAGGTCCAGGAAGTCGTGCACCTTCAGCGCCCAGCGCTCGCCTCCCCACGCCCGGTGAAGGAGCAGGCAGGCCGCCGCAGCGTCGAGCGGGTCCGGGATACGGACCCGGATGCCCTGCCATTCGATCTCTCTCGCGCGCGCCTGCACCGCGCGCGTCACTCGCACCTGGCGCCGCACCAGCGGGAGCGCGCGGTGGATGACGTAGCGCTGTAGGTCCACGCGCGTGTGGCCGTCGGTGCGCAGTAGGATGTACGCGGCGTGGCGAAACGGGCTGGGCGGATCGAACGGGTCCGGTATTCCGTTCCACCCGAGCTCTCCTGCGATCCCCGCGGCCCGGCGAATTTGCCGCGGGTCCACGACCACGTCCACGTCTCCGTGGAAGCGCATCCCCGGCGCCGGGTAGACGAACTCCGCCATGTGGAACCCCTTCACGAGAAGGGGGACGATGCCGGCTTCGTTCCAGGCACCGAAGAGCGGTGCGAGCTCGCGCTTCATTGCCTCGTGGCGGACGAGGGCGCCGAGGTAGTCCGCGCGGAAGCGGGGGCGCATCGGATGGTCGGGCGGGAGCGCGACGTAGGCGTATCCCTCGAGGTGTGCCGCACGGATCACGGCCTCGGGAGGCGGGTCGCCGCGGCCCGCGAGGAAGTCTTCGATCGACGCGACGATCTCGAGTGCGTCGCGCGCCCGGTTCGTCTCCGTCGTGCCTACCCAGGTTTCCATTACGGCTCCGCTAGCTCTCTGCGCGATCTCCGGGCGCCGGCCCCGATCGCCGGCACTCTAACGAAGGTCGCCGAACCGCCGTTGTTTTGCAACGGGTTCCGGCCCGTGCCGCCTCGACGCGCGATTCCCTGGCTCTGCCGGGGATAGGAAGAGCCAGGGAACTGGTCAACGTTATCGTTGTGCCCACACGATCCCGATCACAGCGCGGGACCGTCGCACCCAACACGCGAAATCCGAGGAGTCCGAATGAAAAAGGCGTTGAGTGCGTGGCTGCGTCGATTGGGGATCCGCGCTCCGATTCGTCGGGGTGCCCAGGCCCTCGAGCCCGGGTGGGAGGCGGTCGCGTCCCTGAGGGAGGAGGTGGCCGCCCTGCACGCCTGGTTGGGCGACGCATGGTCCAGGTTGCACGCCCTCGAAGCGAGGGAGCGGGACCTGTCCGACCTGGCCACCCTGATCGACGACCTCGCGGCCAGGGTCACGCGCCTCGACGAAGAGGTCTTGCAGGTCGACGGGCAGATCGAGCGGGTGCGGATCGTCGAATCCGCCCTTTACCGCGTGGAATCGGCCACGGCGCGGCAGTTCGAGTACATCCAGGAGATCCAGGGCCTCGAGCGTCGCCTGGCGGACATGCGTGTGGTGGTCGACGAGTTTCTCGAGAACCGCGATGCGATCCGGGAACTGCTCGCGGAGCTTCGGGCGCCGAAGTCGGCTGCAGATCTCGAGCACGTAGCCGGATCCGAGCGCGCGGCCCACGGTGGGGCGGGAGGTGAGGTGGGCGACGCGACGGCGCTGCCGGAGCGCATGAAGCGCCTGGCGGCGGAACTCGCGCGGAAGGAGGCGGCGCTGGAGCGTACGCTGGAGCGGCTCGGCCGGGTCGACATGCTGGCGACGCGCGCCGCGCTGACCATTCGCGAGCTGGAAGATCAGAACGCGCGCCTGGTGGCGGCGTTGCACCGCGCAGAGATGCAGACCGCGAAGGTCGACGCGCTCGTGCGGGAGCTGGAGACCCGGATGGGCGAACTCATGTCGTTCGCGCTCCGGGTCGAGCGCTCCGAGGAGCGGCTGATCTCGGCCTCGCGTAAGCAGCGGGCGGACGAGGAAGGCGCGCGAGGCTCCGCGAGCGTTGGGGGCATCGGGGGCGGGAAGCGCCCAACGCGGAAGGAGCGCGAGCGGTCCGGGATCGCGAGGCGGGCGATACAGGACGCTCAGGTCCCGGCTCGCCATCCATAGCGCGTCGAGCCAGCCGGGAGGTCGGATCCCCCGGATGGCGCCGTGGCCGCGAATCGCGCGGCTCTGCAGCCCCGGATCAATCTGTGCCGAGGCCGCCGATCACCCTGCGCCGCGCCAGCGGTTCTCGCGCGTCCTGCCGCCTCGCCCCGTCGATACGATCTCTTCGACCAGCAAATCGTCGGGGAGGACGAGCCGCCCGGTGTTGGGCACGGTGCGCAGCTCCACGTCGCCGTTGGGGTGGCGTACGCGCACGGTCAGCTCACCGACGGGGTAGTCGTTCGCGTTCCAGCGCCAGGTGCACGCCCCGTCCTCGCAACTGTACTCGATCCCCTTGGCCACGGCCTACCGGATCCCGACCAGCTCGATGTCGAAGATGAGCGTCTGCCCCGCGAGCGGGTGGTTCAGGTCGAGGGTGACCGTCGCGTTGTCGACGTCCGCGATCCGCGCGAGCGCCTGTTGCCCGGGTGCGATCTCGATGGCGAGCATCTGACCGACCTCGGGCTCGATGCCCTCAGGGAACTGGTCCCGGGGGACGTCGATCTCGAGCTCCTCGCGACGTACGCCGTACGCGTCCTCGGGCGCGATGCGTACCTCGCGCTCCTGGCCCACCTCCATCCCGGTGACCGCGTTCTCGAATCCGCCGATCACCACGCCGGCGCCGATCTCGAACTCGACCGGCTCGCCGTTCCGGGAACTGTCGAACACCGTCCCGTCCTCGAGCCTTCCGGTGTAATGCACGGTGACGGTATCGCCCGGCTTCGCCTGACGGCCCATGGCCCGCTCCTCTTCGTGGGTCGAGTGCACGGCGGACCGTTTCGGGCCGCCGTCGCGTCGTTCACGGGCCAAGGTACTGCACCGATCGTGCTAAAGCGATGCGGACGGCCGTGTGGTGCCGCACGACGGTCGGGTTCGGCCGGCCGGGTGCGGAGGACCTCCGGCCGAGAGCCGAGGACCTCCGGCCGGGCGCCGCGGACCTCCGGCCGGGTGCCGCCGGCCGCCGGTCGGGAACCTCGGCGCCCCGGCGCGCGTTCGATCGCAGGGCGCGGCGCCCCGCCGGGCGGACCGCGCATTACCTTGCGCTCGACTCACTTCCGCGTACCTTCCAGCCCATGATCGGAATCGCACGCAGACGTCCGTGGCCGCTCGTCGCGGCCCTCCTCGCCGTGGCGTCGCCCGCCGCGGCTCAGCAGCCGGAGACCGAGTATACGGGGGCGACGGCGCTCGGCCTCGCGCTCCGGCGCCTCGGCCCGACCCAGCGGGTCCTCATGATCGCGGCGCACCCGGACGACGAGAACACGTCGGTGCTGGCGACGCTCGCGCTGGGCGGCGGCGCCGACGTCGCATACCTCTCGGTCACGCGAGGCGATGGCGGGCAGAACGGGATCGGCCCGGAGCTACAGGAGTCGATCGGGCTGATCCGTTCGGAGGAGCTGCTCGCGGCGCGGCGGCTCGACGGCGCGACGCAGTTCTTCACACGCGCGTACGACTACGGCTTCTCGAAGAGCGCGGAAGAGGCGTTCCAGCACTGGCCACGCGACTCGGTGCTGAAGGACGTGGTCACGGTGATCCGCCGCTACCGGCCGGACGTGGTCCTCTCGGTCTTCACCGGCACGCCGCGGGACGGGCACGGGCAGCACCAGGCGGCGGGGATCCTGGCGCACGAGGCGTTCGAGGCCGCGGGCGACCCGGCGCGGTTCCCCGAGTTGACGGCGGCGGGGCTCCCGCCCCACCGGCCGGCCAAGCTCTACCTCTCGCGCTGGGGCGGCGGCGCGCCCGAGTCGGCGACGCGGCTCCAGACCGGCGTCTTCGACCCGCTCTTCGGCCGGTCGTACCACCAGATCGCGCTCGAGAGCCGGGGGCGGCATCGCTCGCAGGACATGGGGCGCGCGCTGGAGCCCGGGCCGGCGTCGGTCGTGCTCCAGCGTGTCGACGGCGACGGTGTGGCCGGCGAGTCGATCTTCACCGGGGTCGACACGACGCTCGCCCAGCGGGCGCGTCGCATCGGCGCCCGCGGCGCGATCGAGGCGCTCGAGGCGTACGACGACGTGACGCGCCGCGTCCGCGCGGCGTACAACCCGCTCGACGCGGGCGCGCTCGTCCCGGATCTCGTGCGCGCCGTCGAGCTGCTCGACCGGGCCGAGCGTTCGCTGGGCACGGCGAGCGGCGCGAACGCCGGGGCGGTGGACGCGCTCCGGTTCCACATCGCGGCGGAGCGGGCCGACGCGCACGAGGCGCTGCGGCTCGCGGCGGGTATCGTCGTCGACGCGATCTCCGACTCGGAGCGGCTGGTCCCGGGCGGCGAGTTCGACCTCGAGCTGATCGTCTGGAACGGCGGCGGGCGGCCGGTCGCGGTCCGGGCGCTCGAGCCCGTGCTCCCCGCAGGCTGGAAGGCGACGCCGGCCGACGAGCTCCCCGGCGAGCCGCTGCCGCCCGGACAGCTCGTGCGGCGCCGGTTCCGGGTGACCGTGCCCGCCGACGCGCCGCCCACCGAGCCGTATCACCTGCGCGTGCCGAGGGATGGCGACCTGTACCGTTGGCCCGACGACTATGCGTTGCGCGGGCTGCCCTTCCAACCCGCCGAGGTCCGGGCGCGCGCGCTGGTCGCGGTCGAGGGCGTCCAGATCCCGATCGAGGAAGAGGCGACGTACCGCCTCGTGCGGCGCAACGAGGGCGAGAGCCGTCGTCCGGTCCGCGTGGTCCCGGCGGCCACGGTCGAGATGGACCCCGGCGTCGCGGTCGTGCCGCTGGGCGGCGATGTCGCGGCGAAGGCGGCCGGTTCGACGGGCCGCTCCGCGTCGTCCGGTGCGGCGCCCGGACTCGCGTTCCGCGTCCGCATCACGGCCGAGTCGCCGCAGGGGATCGCCGGGACGCTGCGCCTCGAGCTGCCCGCCGGGTGGCGCGCGGAGCCGGCGTCGGTCCCGGTACGTCTCCGGGCGGCGGGCGAGAGCCGGCAGTTCGAGTTCGTCGTGACGCCGCCGGCGAACGTGGAGGCGGGCGAGCACCGCGTCGCCGCGGTCTTCGATGGTGAGGACGGTCGACGCTATACGCGAGGGTACGAGGAGATCGACTATCCGCACATCCGCCCGCACGCGCGCTACCGCGACGCCGCGGCGAAGGTACAGGCGTTCGAGGTGCGCGTGCCGCAGGGGCTCCGCGTCGGCTACATCACCGGCGCGGGCGACGACGTGGCGGCCGCGATCCGACAGCTCGGCGTGACGCTCGACGTGATCGACCCGGCCGACCTGGCCGTCGCCGACCTCTCGCGCTACGACGTGCTGGTGACCGGCATTCGGGCGTACGAGCACCGGCCGGAGATCCGCACCCACAACGCCCGCCTGCTCGAGTGGGTCGAGGCGGGCGGCACGCTGATCGTGCAGTACAACCAGTACACCTTCTCGCAGGGCGGCTTCGCGCCGTACCCGCTCCGGATCGCCCGGCCGCACGACCGCGTGACGGACGAGACCGCGCCGGTGCGCATCCTCGATCCGTCGCATCCGATCGTGTCGTACCCGAACCGGATCGGGCCCGCCGACTTCGAGGGGTGGGTGCAGGAACGCGGGCTTTACTTCCCGCGTACCTGGGACGAGCGGTACACGCCGGTCCTCGAGATGAGCGATCCGGGCGAGGATCCGCTGCGGGGCGCGGTGCTGGTCGCGAAGCACGGGAAGGGGACCTACGTGTACACCGGGCTCGCGTTCTTCCGGCAGCTCCCGGAAGGGGTGCCGGGGGCGTATCGGTTGTTCGCGAATCTGTTGGCGCTGGGGGAGAAGAGATGAGAGAGGTTCTGCCGGTAGCGCCCGCGAGAGGGGCTTCGCTGGGGACGGCCGCGCTGCGCGCGGCGGGGGGCGGCCGCCTGCGGCGGCGGGAGTCGGCCGGCTCGCTGCGCTCGCCGGCGGGGGACGGCGGCCTTCGGCCGCGGGGGGCGCCTTCGGCGCGGGATAGCCGCTTCGCGGCGGCAACGGGCCGCTTGCGCGGCGGGTGGCGCCTTCGGCGCGGGGGCGCCGCTCCGCGGCAGGCGTGGGCGGCCTTCGGCCGCGGCGGACTCCTCTGCGTGATATCGGCGTCCCGTCCGTTCCGTGGTGCACTGTTTCTGCTGCTCGTTCTCCCCGCCCTCACCGCCTGCGGCGCGGGGGACGGGCGCACGGTCCTGACCGTCTACTCGCCCCACGGCCGCGACATGCTCGAGGCGTTCGAGGCGCGCTTCGAGGAGATGCACCCCGACGTCGACGTCCAGTGGATCGACATGGGGTCGCAGGAGGTGCTGGACCGGCTGCGGTCGGAGAAGGCGAACCCGCAGGCGGACGTGTGGTGGGGCGCGCCGTCGGCGATGTTCGAGACCGCGGCGGCGGAGGGGTTGCTGGAGGCGTACACGCCCTCGTGGGCGGATGCGCTTCCCGTCGAAGCGAAGGACGACGAGGGGTACTGGTTCGGGACGTACGTCACGCCGGAGGTCATCGCCTTCAACAGCGAGGCGGTGACGGGCGACGCGATCCCGCGCGACTGGGATGACGTCCTCGACCCCCGCTGGCGCGGGCACGTCCTGATCCGCGACCCGCTCGCGAGCGGGACGATGCGCACGATCTTCGGCATGATCATCTACCGCTCGCTCCGCGAGAACGGGAGCGTCGACGGAGGGATGGACTGGCTGCGGCGGCTGGACGCGCAGACCAAGGAGTACGTGCTGAACCCGACGCTCCTCTACCAGAAGCTCGCGCGCCGCGAGGGGCTGGTCACACTCTGGGACATGCCGGATATCGAGCACCTCAAGGCGCGGACCGGGCTGCCGATCGACTACGTGATTCCCGAGAGCGGCACGCCGCTCGTGGTCGATGCGATCGCCGTCATCGCCGGTGCGCGGAATCCGGAGCTCGCGCGGGAGTTCGTCGAATTCGTGGGCGGCACCGAGGGCGTGGTGCTGGCCGCGCGCGAGCACTTCCGCCTCCCGGCGCGCGCGGACATCCCCGCCGACTCGCTGCCCGAGGGGATGCGCCGGGCGCGCGAACGGATCGTCCCCGAGCCGCTCGACTGGGCGCTGCTCCAGGAGAAGACGTCGGAGTGGATGCGTTTCTGGGACGAGAACATCCGCGGGCGCGGCAGGAACTGAGCGGCCGATGCTGAAGCTGGAGTCGCTGACGAAGCGATTCGACGGCGGCGTCGTCGCCGTCGATGGCCTGTCGCTCGAGATCGCGCGCGGCGAGTTCCTTACGCTCCTCGGGCCCAGCGGGTGCGGGAAGACGACGACGCTCCGCATGATCGCGGGGTTCGAGGCGCCGACCGCGGGGCGCATCCTCCTCGACGGCCGCGACGTGACCGCCCTCGCTCCGCAGCGCCGCGGCTTCGGGATGGTCTTCCAGAACTACGCGCTGTTCCCGCACCTGGATGTCTACGAGAACGTCGCCTTCGGGCTGAAGACGCGGGGTGTGCCGAAGTCCGAGGTGCGACGTCGCGTCGAGGAAGCGCTCGCGATGGTCGACCTCGCCGGGTACGGCAAGCGCCGCGTGCAGGAGCTTTCCGGCGGACAGCAGCAGCGGGTGGCGTTGGCGCGCGCGATCGCGCCCGAGCCGCCGATCCTCCTGCTCGACGAGCCGCTCTCCAACCTCGACGCCGCGCTGCGCGAGCGGACCCGCGCCGAGCTGCGCGCGCTCCTCGAGCGGATCGGGATCACCGCGATCTTCGTGACGCACGACCAGGAAGAGGCGTTCGCGCTCTCCGACCGCATCGCGCTCATGGAGGGCGGTCGGCTCCAGCAGGTCGGCACGCCGGAGGAGCTGTACACCCGCCCCGCCAACCCCTTCGTCGCGAGCTTCCTCGGCCGGGCGAACTTCCTGGACGCAATCGTCGCGGGTGTCGAGGGCGAGGCGCTGGTGTGCGAGGTGGCGGATGGGGTGCGGTGGAGCGCGTGGCCGGGGGGCGCCAACGCCGATGTGGCCGGCGGGTCGGGCGCCGGCGTGGACGCCTATTCGCCGTTCCGCCCCGGCGACCGCGTGCGCGTCATGGTCCGTCCCGAGGCGCTGCGGCTGCAGCCTGCGGCCGTCGCGGCGGGAGTCGGCAGCGGTGCGGCCGGCGATGGCGTGGGCCTCGAGGGCGAGGTCGTCGAGCGACGCTTCGCGGGCCCGGTCACGCACTACCGCGTCCGCGCCGGGACCTCAGAGCTCCTCGTGCACGGCGGCGCGCACGACGCCGAGGTCGGCGACCGCGTCACCGTCCACGTCGCCGCCACGCCCCTCGCCTTCAGGGCAAACGCCCCATCCATCCCCCAACCCGAACCCGGTGGGAGCCCATGAGCGTCTCCAAGATTCCGGTCGTGGCCCTGTCCGCGGCATTCCTCGTCGCGTGCGGCGGCGGTCAGCGCGCGACGCAGATGTCGGCACAGGACGTCTTCTGGAATCGGCTCCAGGAGCTGTGCGGCCAGGCGTTCCCCGGGACGATCGTCTACGGCTCCCCGAGCGACACCGCGTTCACCGGCAAGCGGTTGGTCATGCACGTGCGCGAGTGCGGCGACGACGAGATCCGCATCCCGTTCCACGTGGGCGAAGACCGCTCGCGCACGTGGATCCTGATGCGAACCGGGAGCGGGCTGCGGCTGATGCACGACCACCGGCACGAGGACGGGTCGGAGGATGACATCAACGGCTACGGCGGCCACACGGTGGGGGCCGGGGACGCGGAGTGGCAGGAGTTCCCGGCCGACGAGTATACGGCGTCGCTGATCCCGGCGGCGGCGACCAACGTGTGGACGATCGAGATCGTGCCGGGCGAGCACTTCGTCTATATGCTGCGGCGAATCGGGACCGACCGGAGGTTCCGCGTCGAGTTCGACCTGACCGCGCCGGTCCCGCCGCCGCCACCGCCGTGGGGCTATTGATGTCGACGCCGCCGTCGCCGGCCGACGGCTCGTCGGGCCATCACCCCTGGCCGGAGGATCCTTGGCTCCACACGCGATAGCCGAACATGCAGAATTCCTGCTGGCAGTCTTCCATGCGCACCACGAGATAGTACACGCCGGTGCGCGGTGCGATGAAGTCGAGCACCGGTACGTCGTCGTCGGCGACGTCCTCCGCCACCGTCACGTCCTCGTCCAGATCGAGCAGCGACAGGTCCAGGTCCTGACAGCTCCCGTCACACACGCCGATGATGAAGTACCTGGTCCCCTGGGTCAGCGATAGATCGAGGGCGACCACGGACCCTTGTGGCAGTATTCCGACGACGGAATTGCGCGACATCACGTCTTCGGCCAGTTGGAACCCGCTCCGCTCCGGCAGCTCCGCCCCGACGTCGAGCTGGTTGAGGACCAGGGCTCTCGGGCTCTGTCCGGCAAGACGGGTCGGGCCAAGCACCGCTGCGAGGAGCGCGGCGGCGAGAATCATGCGTCGGCGCATGGGGGACCTCGTTTCAGAGGGTGATCGAGTGACTTCCGGCCAGCGATCTATCTATGCGGGCCGCGTAAGCCGGTCAAGGAACTCATTCCTCATTGGTCGACGGTTCGCCGACCGATCGTCGGCTACGGGCGATGTCGCTATTTCCGCATTACTTGCAGCCCGAAGAAGCAGTAGCTCGTGCGACAGTCGTACATCGTCACCGACAGATAGTACTCACCGGTGCGGGGCGCGACGAATTCGAGAAGCGGTACGGAGTCGTCCTCGCTGTCCTCCGCCAGCGCCTCACCGTCGACCGGGTCGAGCAGCGACATGTCCATGTCGTCGCAGTCTTCGTCGCAGACACCCACGATGAAGTACGTGGCTCCCGCCGAGAGCGAGAGCTCGAGAACGATCGTGCCCTCGTTCGGCAGCGCTCCGATGACGACGTTGCGCGGCAACGCTTCCCCGTCGAGCTTAAACCCCTCCATCTGCTTCAACGTTGCCGAGTATTCGAGCTGGGTGAGGAGAACGTCTCTCGGGGTCTGGGCATAGAGACGGATGGGGCTCAGCACCGCCGCGAGCAGTGCGGCGGCGAGGGTCACGCTTTTCCGCATGGGGGCCTCGAATAAAGGGGTGAACGGTTGAGAGGGCCCAGGATTCTAGGCGGGACGGGAAACGTCGGCAAGGGGCGCCGGGCGACTCGGGACTGCGGGCGGGCCGGCGGCCCGCCCGCAGTCCCGGCGGTCAGAGCCCCAGCCAGTAACCGACCTTCACGAGGAAGACGTTGTCCGGCCGCGCGCGCAAGAGCTCTTCGCCGTCGCGACGGAGCCGAACGTCGCCGTAGGCCCCGGTGTCGTTGCGGTCCTGGGTCCAGACCAGGTAAAGCGTGGAGCCCGGGCGGTACTCCCAACGGAGCACGGCGTTGCCGCGCAGCGAGCGGAAGTTGAAGTCCGGGTCGCCGAACGTGTAGGCGGGCGCCGGGCCGGCCGGGCCGTCCGCGTCCACGGTGTAGGTCCGGCCCGTGCCGGTCTCATCGATCTCCAGCGTCCCGAAGTCCTCGCCGAAGACTCGCATCGCGGAGCCGCGCGGGGCGACGAATTCCTTGAATCCGGAGAATCGCGCGCCCGAGATCAGCGGCTGGGCGAACAGCTCCAGGGAGAGCGTCGGCGTGAACGTGACGTTCAGGCGCGTGTCCATGGAGATCGTGCGCTGCTCAAGCTCGGCGAAGAGGTAGCGCCGACCAAACCACGCGGTGGCTGTCGGATCCGCCCACGAGCCGACGTATTGGTAGCCAGACTCCGAGTGCTGGATCGTCGGGCCGAGCGAGAGCGACAGGTTCGGTGCGGGGCGATAGGTCGCGGACACGCCGACCGTCCAGTCACGCGTGCCGTCCCGCCCCCGAGAGTAAGTCGGGCTCGTCGTGAGGACGATCGGCCGGCGCGGGTCGGTCGCGAGATAGAAGCTCCAATACCCGCCGCCTTGCCGCTGGACGACCGGCCCGCCACGCGTCAGCCGATCGTCCATCACGTCCGCCAGGTGAATGTAGAAGACGCTCCACTCCCAGAAGTTCGGGAACTGGCTGCCCACGTAGAAGTTGTACTCCCGGTCGGTGAGATCGCCGTCGTAGTTGAACTGCTGCTGTGCCCCGGCGATCAGGTTGAGGTACCGGTAGTAGCGCGTCGGCTTCGTGAACCTCCGGAACACGCTCCCGTTCATCCAGACGAAGTCCGCGGTGTTCAGGAAGGCGACGTCGTTCGTCTCGAAGCCGGGGCTCCGGATACTGGTCATGACGTCCCAGAGCCAATCGCCGGCCTCCTTGGCCAGGCGGGCGTAGGCGCCGTAGCCGCGCAGCGAGGTCGCGGCCGGATCGTAGGCGTGCGGGAAGAGCCCGCCGCTCCGGCCGTCCCGGTCCGGTCGCTGGAAGTAGCGCGCGCTCGATTGCTGGATGCGCCGAATCGCGTCCGGCTCGCCGGCGACGTTCGAGACGGCGAGGCTCGCCATCAGGCGGTAGGTCCGCCGATCCCACCGGAGGTCCGCGTCCAGGCCGGCGACTTCGGCGTGACGGGAGAGCAGAGCGGCGACGTCGGGGTCGTCGAAGTCGCGATAGACCGAGCTCAGCACGCCGCCGACCACCAGGTTGCCGCCGCGCAGGTCGCGCTTGACTCGACCCAGGAAGTAGTTGGAGAGCGGTGCGACCTCACGCGTGAAGATGGAGCCGTCCTCGGCGGCGACGCGCGCGTGCTCGCGACGCGTCACGGCGTCCATGAACGCGACCGTCCAACCGCCCGACGTGCGGCCGGTGACCTTGGCCGCGCCCAGGATCGTGGTGTTGGCCGGGACGTCCGCGTACTCGCCCGCGTCGTGGGCCAGCGACGCCGCCTGGGGCGGCCGGCCGACGCGCCGCGAGTAGAACACGTTCAGCGAGGAGATGTTGCTGCAGAAGTAGCAGCTCAGCCCACCGAAGGAGAAAAGCCCCGCGCCCTCGACGAAGAAGGGGCGCTTTTCCGGGAAGTACGTCTCGAACGCGGTCAGGTTCACTACGGCGGGGTCCACCTCGACCTGGCCGAAGTCCGGGTTGATGGTCCCCGAGAGCGTCAGGTTCGAGGTCAGGCGGTAACGGAAATCGCCGCCGACGCGCAGGTCGCTCGAGCGCGCCTCCTGGAACGGGTTCCCGGCCGTCGGCTCGATGAATGCCGAGCGCCCGACGACGTACGGCATGACCTCGAGCCCGCGCGGACGCGCTTCGATGCGCAGCCCCGTGAGGTGGCCGTAGCGGGCCGGGCCGCCGGACTCGTTCAGCCGCCAGAACGCCCAATGCGAGCGCTCGTTCAGCCGGCTGACCATCCGCACGATCTGGAGCCCCCAGATCTGGTCCACATCGCGGGAGAAGCTGAGCTGCGACAGCGGGATACGCACCTCCGCCGTCCAGCCGAGCGAGTCGATCTGCGTGACCGCAGCCCAGACCGGGTCCCAGGATTGGTCGAGCGACGAGTTCCCCGGGCCGAGCGCGTCGCCCTTGCTCCCCGATGGCTGGATCCGGAACTCCGTCCGCCCCAGGTGGTCGTGGTAGGCGTCGAAGACGAGGATCAGCTCGTCGCCATCCGTGCTGCCGTCGCGGCGTACCAGCCGGCTACGGACGCCGGCGGCGCCCTGATCGTCGAACATGCGCGCGCCGATGTAGAGGGCGACGTCGTCGTAGGCGAAACGCGCCTCGGTCCGTTGCGTCGCCGGCTCGCCCTCGTCCGGCTGCGACTGCCGGAAGTCCGTCGCCGCCGGCGCTCTCCGCCAGACCGCCTCGTCCAGGCGACCGTCCAGCGTGAGCGGCTCCGTGAGCCGGACCGCGCGCACCTCCGGAGCCGGCTCCGGATGCACCGAACGAGGGGATTGCGCACCGGCCACGGCCGGCAAGGCGCCGATGAGAGCCACCGTCACCGTGCAGGCGCGATGACGGTCGAACCCGCGTGCTGAACGCCGAATCGCAAACATTCCGGATGCGTCCCTTTCTTCGAGCAGGCAACAGGACGACGTCGCCGGGTATGGCGACATCGAAAACGAAACCCATCGGGCCCCGCAGGCAGGCGGGGCCGCGATGGGTTGGATCGCCGATCCGCAAGAAGGGTTGCAACCGGGTTGCGCGAAGCTCGGCGCGAGCGTCCCCCGGAGCCGGGCTCGGAGAGACGCGACGTCGCCTACGACCTCACCAGCTTGCGGTATTTGATCCGATGCGGCCGGTCGGCTTCCGGGCCCAGGCGACGCTTCCGGTCCTCCTCGTAGTCCCGGTAGTTCCCCTCGAACCAGACCACCCGGCTGTCGCCCTCGAAGGCGAGGATGTGCGTGGCGATGCGGTCCAGGAACCAGCGGTCGTGCGAGATCACGACGGCGCACCCGGCGAAGTTGAGCAGCGCCTCCTCTAACGCGCGCAGCGTGTCGACGTCCAGGTCGTTCGTCGGCTCGTCGAGCAGGATCAGGTTGCCGCCGCTCTTGAGCAGCTTGGCGAGGTGAACACGATTGCGTTCACCGCCCGAGAGGACGCCGACCTTCTTCTGCTGGTCCGCGCCCTTGAAGTTGAACCACGAGCAGTACGCGCGGGCGTTCACGCGCGTCTTGCCGAGCTCGATCTCGTCGAGCCCGCCGGAGATCTCCTCGTAGACGGTCTTCTCGGGGTCCAGCGCGTCGCGGGTCTGGTCGACGTAGGCGAGCTGGACGGTCTGCCCGATCTTCAGCGTCCCCGAGTCCGGCTTCTCCTGGCCGACGATCATGCGGAAGAGCGTCGTCTTCCCGGCGCCGTTCGGGCCGATCACGCCGACGATCCCGCCGCGCGGCAGGCGGAACGACAGGTTCTCGAAGAGCAGCTTGTCGCCGTACGCCTTGGAGATCCCCTCGGCGACCACGACCTCGTCGCCCAGACGCGGGCCGTTGGGGATGACGATCTCGGCCGTCGTGAGCCGCTCCTTCACGTCCTGGTTGAGCAGCTCCTCGTACGCGTTGATGCGTGCCTTGCTCTTGGCCTGCCGCGCCCGGGGCGCCATGCGGATCCACTCCAGCTCGCGCTGGAGCGTGCGCTGCCGCGCCGACTCCTGCTTCTCCTCCTGCGCCAGCCGCTGCTGCTTCTGCTCGAGCCACGACGAGTAGTTCCCCTTCCACGGGATCCCCTCGCCGCGGTCCAGCTCCAGGATCCACTCGGCGACGTTGTCGAGGAAGTAGCGGTCGTGCGTGATCGCGACGATCGTCCCCTTGAACTCCGCCAGGTGGTGCTCCAGCCAGGCGACGGACTCGGCGTCGAGGTGGTTCGTCGGCTCGTCGAGGAGGAGCAGGTCCGGCTCCTCGAGGAGGACGCGGCAGAGCGCGACGCGGCGCCGCTCGCCGCCCGAGAGCTTGGTGACGTCCGCGTCGTCCGGCGGCAGTCGCAGCGCGTCCATCGCGATGTCGAGCTTGCGGTCGATGTCCCACGCGCCGACGCGGTCGATCTCCTCCTGCACCTTGGCCTGCTCGTCGATGAGCTTCATCATCTCGTCGTCGCTCATCGGCTCGGCGAACTTCGCGTTGATCTCGTCGAATCGCTTGAGCAGGTCGCGGATCGGCTTGACGGCCAGCTCGACGTTGCCGCGGACGCTGAGGTTCGGGTCGAGCTGGGGCTCCTGGGGGAGGTAGCCGATGCGCGTCCCCTTCATCGCCCAGGCCTCGCCCTGGAAGTCCGTGTCGACGCCGGCCATGATCCGCAGCAGCGAGCTCTTCCCCGCGCCGTTCGGCCCGACCACGCCGATCTTCGCGCCCGGGTAGAACGACAGCCAGATCCCCTTCAGGACCTCCCGCTTCGGCGGGACGACCTTGCGGAGATCCTTCATGACGTAGATGAACTTCGAGGTGTCCGTGCTCATGGATCGCTCGTGCAATCGGTCACAGGTTGAACGCCGGGAGTAACTTAGCGGAATGCGGGGGGAAGGTGTAGGGGAGGGCTGCCCCGAGTCGATCACTCGGAATGGGAGAGCTGGTTTGCTATCCAACCGGCCCCTACGTCGCCGACCGCTGGCGCACTGGCCCATGAGTAGCGCCGAGTTAAATGCCGGTTGTATCGCTTGGACGCGCGTTGGTCGCCACGGCCACTTGAGAAGTCCCGAGGCGGTATTTGCACATCACGGCCAATCTTACATATTGTTCGCACGCCGGCGCAGCGCATCGTTGGCAATCGTCCCGTGGGTCCCTCGTCCCGACAACGCTCCATAGCGGCCCTGGATTCGTGTAGGGTAGCGTAATGCCGATTCCTGCGGATCCGAAGATCTACCACATTACTCATGTGGACAATCTGCCTGGCATTGTCAGCGAGGGCGGA
Organism: uncultured bacterium; assembly: GCA_937889645.1. GTDB lineage: Bacteria > Gemmatimonadota > Gemmatimonadetes > Longimicrobiales > RSA9 > CALBZE01. The sequence goes on along the minus strand of CALBZE010000066.1, from coordinate 415 downwards.
TTGCTCTCCGACGCCGTGATCATTGCTCGCGGGGGACCCAAGGCTTCCATTGGGATGAGTAGTATTAAGAGGCGTAGGATCGAATCGTGCGCGGTCCACTGTCATCCCGGTACTAGGGTCGGGGAATACGTACCGTTCTACTTCTGCCCTCGCTCGGTGATGCTGTACGTGATCTACCGCGGCAATCACCCGGGTTCGACATACGCGGGCGGTCAGGAGCCGATCGTGCACCTTGAAGCTGATTTGAACGCCGTTATTGGCTGGGCGGACGAACGCGGCCACCGCTAGGCGTTCTCACTTTCGAACGCCAGCGCGAAGTACACACAATTCCGTTCGCACCGCGAGGATCTCAGCCAGCTCAATTGAGGTGACCCCCGGAGCCTGATCCAGCTATTATGGGAGTCCGAACCGCCCG
>CALBZE010000065.1 GCA_937889645.1 uncultured bacterium | reverse complement strand
GAGTCCGCCGGTCACGCGCAGGTACTCGTCCGTGGCGACCAGGACGGACGCGCCGAAACTATGTGCCCACCGTCGATTTCGTCAAGCAGGTCCGACCGCGATCCGGGCGCGGTCTACCGCCCAGATCCCAGGCGCCGCAGCGCCGCTCGAGCCTCCTCGACCAGCGGCTGGAGCCGCGGGTCCGCATCCCGCCAGAGTTCCACGACGCGGGCGTAGTGCTCGACGGCGGCGACCCGTTCGCCCCGGCGCTCGTGGATCCGAGCGCGGTGCAGGTGCGACGGCGCCAGGTACATCAGGTCGTTCGCCGCAGGGTCGGGGAACGTCGCGTACCAGCGGAGCGCTTCCTCATCCTGGCCGAGCGTCTCGAGCACCCGGGCGCGAAGCCAACGCATGTGGGCATCGCCCTGCTCCCGGTCGTAGACGGGAAGCGTCGAGTCGGCGGCGAGCGGGAAGCTCTCGAGCGCACGGAGCGCCGACGCCGGGTCTTGCGCGGCGAGGGCGGCTTCGGCGCGGAGCAAGGCCTCGCCCCGCAGCCGGAAGACGTGGAACTGGGAATCGATCCCACCGCCTGCCGGCGTGGCCAGCGACCGGAGCGCGCGCTCCAGCCCCGCCATGTCGCCGGACCGGGCGGCCAGGATGCCGGCGAGCATCGTCCGCACCGGCGGATTGAGGGGCATGGTGGGGAGCATCGGCCCGGGCGCGCGATACCGCTCGATCCCGCGCCGGATCGCCGCGCGGGCCTCCTCTCCGAGGGGGTCGTACGGCGTGATCGCAAAGAGTCCCCGATACTCGAGCGCCTTGGCCGGATCGATCGCGGCCACGGAGTCGAGCCATGCGTTGGCCGCGGCGAAGCGACCCCGCGCGGCCTCGAGGATCGCCGCATAGAGCCGGACTTCGACGTGGCCCTTGGGGTCGCCGGCGGTCAGGTCCGGCGCGGGCCGGAGCAGCGGCACCAGCTTCAGGGTCGCGCCGGGGTCACTCCCGTGGGCGGCCGCGGAGAGCGCGATGTGCCACAACGGGGTGTGGTCGACGGTCCGGAGCTCGTTCCGCAGCCGCTGCTGCTCGGCCGTGTCGCCTGCGACCCAGGCGCGCAGCACCCGGCCCTCGAGGGCATGGTCCCCCGTGGGCTCCAGGCGCTGGAGCCGCCGGGTCAGGGTGTCGATCCGTGCCAGATCGCGGTCGTTGGCGGCGAGGCGCAGCACGTGGATGATCGCGGCGACGTTGTCGGGCGAGAGATCGAGCACCCGACCGAACGCGTTCCGGGCCTCGGCCGCCGGCCAACCGTAGGTCGGACCCCAGTGGAAGAGCGTCTCGCCGAGGTAGAACCAGGCATCCGCGTCGAGGGAATCCTCCGCGACCAGCGCCCTGAACCCGCGTTCCGCCTCGTCGGCCCGGCCGAAGACGTATGCCCTCCACGCCTCGGCGAACCTCCGGTCGCGCGCGGAGAGGCCGGCCCGGTGGCGGATGGCGTCCTCGGCTGCGCTTCGGGCGAGCCAGTCGGCGCCCGTCCAGTTCGCAGCCTGGCTCAGGCGGAGGTAGGCGAGACCGAAAGCGGTGTCGGCGCGGACGGCGCGCTGGAAATGCGACTGGGCCTCGGCGAACCGGGCGGCGCGAAGCGCCTGATCGCCGTAGACGAAAGCCTCGAGCGCGGCCATGGAACGCGTCGCGGGTGCGGCGCCCTCGTGGAGGATGTCACCGGCCGATCGCTCGAAGAGGCGGATCGCCACCTCGCGGACCAGGTCGAAGATCGAGTCGGGGCGCCCTTCGACGCTCACGCTTGCCCGAGGCATTGCGCCGCCGCGCCCGCCGTAGAGTGAGGCGTTGAGCCGCACCCGTCCCCCTGCCTCGAGGACGTCGCCCAGCACGAACTGGCCGGCGCCGAGCCGGGCGGCCAGGTCCCGCCCTTCCCGGGGACTCGTGGTCCCGTCCCGCGGCGAGTTGGTGGTAGCGAGCACGGTCCTCGGGTCCACGCTCTCCGTGCCCGGGAGCGCGTCCAGTTCGTGGGCCAATAGCGTCGCGATGCCCTCGCCGAGGTAGGCGAGCTCCGGGTCGCCCCGGAACGCGAAGGGGAGCACGGCGACGAGATTCGGCCGGGTCGCCTCGCCCAGCCCGCTGGACCGGATGGCCAGCGCGCCGATCACGACGAGGACGGCCACCACCGCGGCGGAGCCCCACCACCGCAGCCTCGCACCGGGCCCGGTGCCGCGCCACCGGCGGCGCCCCGCCCGATCCTCGGCGGCGGCCGCGTCGGACCCGGTGGCCCCGGCCGCCGTGGCGGGCTCCGAGTCACCCGTCGCCTGCCGGCCGGCATCGGGAGCGGCACCCGACGGGCTGGCCGCGCTCGGCGTACCGCCGGCCCCCGGCTCGCCGGTCGTGCCCGAGGCGCCGCCGGCGGCGCTGTCTGCACCACCGCGCGATCCGGCCGCCGGAGCCCCACTCGCCGCCACGCTCCGCTTCCGGATCGCCTCCACCAGCTCCCGCGTCTCCGGCGACGGCTCCGCGCCGAAGTCCTCCACAAGACGACGGGCGAACGCCTCGTACTCCCTCAGCGCCCCCGCGCGGTCTCCCGACTCGGCCAGCGCCGACAGCAGGCGCCTCACCACCCGCTCGTCGTCCGGCTCGATCTCCCGCGCACGGCGCAGCCACCGGACCGGATCGGACGATGTTTCCGCCTGCTCCAGGGCCGCGCGGAGCGCCCGGTCCCGCAGCCGCGCCCGCTCCAGATCAAGCCAGCGCTCGAACTCCGGCGTGCCGGACAGGAAGAAGCCCGGCATCAGCTCGCCGCGATACAGGTCCAGCGCACCGACCCGGTCGCCCGCGGCGAGGGCTTCCTCGAAGGCGACCACGTCACACCACACCCGTTCCGGCTCGAGCCCGACCTCTTCGTTCCCGAGACTGACGACGACCCCGTCTCCCAACTCCCGGCGCAGGTCGTAAAGGGTGCGGTTCAAAGCCGCGCGCGCGCGACGCTGGTTGAACTCCGGCCACAGCAGCGCGATCAGCGTGTCTCGCCGGTGCGGCCCCTGGGCAAGCCTGACGGCGAGGTACGACAGCAGCGCGAATCGCTTCGGTTTCTGGATCAGGGCAGGTGCCGCCGGCCGGCTCTGGCTCTCGACGGCTAGAGAGCCCAGAAGTCGCAAACGAAGCATCGCGGCGTAACGTCCTGGTCGGCGGTGTCTTGCCTCTCGGTCGTCGGAGAGGGGTGAAACGGCGGATGTCCGTGACGCTTGCGCGTTGATTCTACTTTGCCGTCCGATGCACGGCAAGCGGTGCTGCGCAGTAAACATGCGACGTTCCCCCGTCCTTCACGCGACGATTACGCGGCTCTTTCCCGACTCTTCCCCGCCACGTAAGAGCCGCGTAATCGGCAGCCCTCGCCGCGGAAGAGCCACGTAACGGGTCTCCCCCATATTCGGCGCGAATCACGGACTCCTTTCCGTCGCGCGCGCCGGACGCCCGCCTTCGGCACCGGCGCCGACGGAGCGGACGGCGCCGCGCTCTCCCCGGCGTCGTCCGTGATTTCCCAAACGTGAGTCCTGGACAGGAGGCGATGATGCTTCGAGAGCAGGATCCGGCCCCCGAGGCCGTTCCGGAGCAGAGCGCCGCACGGCCGGGAGCGGCCGAGCGGCTGCCCTACACCCCACCGCGCCTCGAGCGCCTCGGCCCCTGGAGCGCCCTTACGCTCCAGCAGTCCGTGCCGATCTTCCCTTGATCCGCACCCCTCAAGACCGAACGGAGAGACAGCGATGAGCAGACACACGCAATCAGGAGCGAAGAGGCTTCCACGCTGGAGGCGGCTCGGCCTCGCGCTGCCTCTCGTCGCCCTCGCCGCGTGCATGGACGAGCCCATGAGGCCGGCCGTCCCCGGCGACAGCGGCGGCAAGGATGGCGGCACCCGCACCCTACCCCGCGTCCTCGGCCTCGTCGAGGTCACGATCTCCGGGATCGGGACCAACCAGATGACTTCGACGGCGGTCAGCGCCCGTAGCGTGGAAGAGCTCGAACGGCTCCGCGCGCTCCGCGAGGTGGGTGTGGGCGGAAACGCCGGGGGCTCGAGCCCCGCGGCCGGTCCCAACGCCCGGCACGCCTTCACCCGACCCGCCAACGGCGACGGCTCCGGCGACGGCACGATCCAGCTCGAGCTGCTCTCGACGGGTTCCCTCACCCACGGCGAGCGGGGCAAGGACGGCTATCGCTACCTCTACGCCACCTACCGGGTGAGGAACGCCCAGCAGGACGGCACGCCCTACGATACGCCGAGAAAGAACCTCACGCTCGTCGCCGTGAAGTCGAGCGCGCCCAACAAGTCGATCGGCCACACGCCGGTCTCGCGCCTCCACCGCTTCGACGGCAGCCACGCCGATTCGGCCATCGCCCGGCAGCTCATCCCCACCGGCGCGGTGATGCAGAGCCGCGCCGGCGCGATCGAGCCCCGCTTCCCCGACGTGCTGCAGGTGCTCACGGAGGAGGAAGCGGAAGAGATCCTCGACCTCGCCACCGCCGCGGAGCTCGACATCGACGACGTCTTCCCGTACGGCTTCGTCGTGGCCAACGCCGCCAGGGACGATACCCGCGAGCTCGAGGCGAATCCGGCCGAGGGCCAGTTCGACGGGATCGTGACCTTCGCCTACAAGGTGCCGCTCCAGGCGAATCCGGCGGACGATCCCTTCACGGTGAGCATCCTCTTCCTCGCCGTCGACGACAGCGAGACGAAGATCACCCAGTCGCCCGAGGAGCAGACGCCGGAAGGCCAGGCCGCGTTCGAGGCACGCGCCGCTTCGCTCGGCGCGATCGCGGTCACGCTGCTCCCCGGAGGCGGCTACGACGGCGGCATCGCGAGCCGACTGGTGTGCTCGGCCCGCGTCGCCGGGCCGGTTGGCGCCCCCACGGCGGTCCTGCAGGGGACACGGTCGACCCGTTTCCTCGGCTTCGCGGTCACGCCGGGACCCACGCCGCGCTCCTACAGCTTCGCCGCCACGTTCGACGGCCCGGCCACCGGCTTCGACTCCAGCCGCTTCATTGTGCGGGGGCTGCAGAGCGGTGTTCGTTTCACGGGCGAAGCGTACACGGGAGACGGAACGACCACCGTTTCGACACCGGTCGGTACCTTCCACGCGGGCGAGGTCGTGGAGCTTGTCCTAAAGGCGGGTGCCTGCGTGGAAGGACTCCCGTACGTCGCGCGCCATCGCCTCCCGGCCGCGGTGGCGAGCGGTCAGTTCGACCCGAGTGGCAGGATGCTGGGGTACACCGCGGAACGCGGCGCCAAGTACATCACGATCGCAGACTGGAACGGCGATGGAGAACTCGATTTCGGCGTCACGAACCTGATCGATCTCAGCTTCATATCATGGACCCGGAGGAACTACCGGTTCGAGTTGCGGCTGGCGCCCGACCCAAAGGATTACGAGTACTGGTCAATGCGTGCCATACCCGGAGACGTGAACGGCGATGGCAGGATCGACATCATCGTGGCCAACCACAAGAACAAGAAGGTGCAGGTCTTCTTCGGAAGCGGTGACGGACGCTTCTCCGCCGGTCCAGAGATGACGGTCGAGGGCAACAACGCATTCTTCGCCGTGGCGGTAGGAGAGCTGAACGGCGATGGCGTGCTCGACTTCGTGGCGTACGAGGCTGAGGGAAAGAGATTTCTCGTCGGCCTCGGCAACGGGGATGGTACGTTCCAGTTCCCCTATGCGACGTATGGCGTTTCAGGCGATGTCCGTCCTTTCTTCAACGACATCGACCTGGCCGACCTGAACGGCGATGGCCGCCTCGACGTCGTCATGACGGGGAGCGCGGCCGTTCACATCCGACTCGGCAACGGAGACGGGACATTCGGCGACCTACGCACCCTTGGCGGGCTGATACGATCGCAGGAGATCGCCATCGCGGACTTCACCGGCGACGGCATCCTGGACATCGCCGTCGTCGACAACACCGCCTCGGCCGGCCTCGTCGTCATCTTCCGCGGCGTAGGGGACGGGACGTTCACCCGTCACCAGACGGTCACCATGCCCGAGGCCCGTGAACATGAGTCCATCACCGCCGGCGACATCGACGGCGACGGGGACATCGATCTGGCGACGGCCACAATGTCCAATGGCGGCAACGTGCTCATCCTGACGAATGACGGCGGGAACTTCGCGATGACGCAACGCCTGAGTATTCCCCGCACCGTTGGCGTCGAATTCGGGGACCTCGACGGCGATGGGAAGGTCGACCTCTTCGTCGCGTTCGACCCGATGACGACGCCCAGCCCTATTACAATATACTTCGGCCAATGAACAGTCGAACCGGCTCTGGATCGAACGCGGGCGGCGGGAACGCCGAGGGCCCCGAAAGGGGCCCTCGGATCATCCCTTCACTCGCAGATGATCTGCGGCGGCGGGCAGCCCATTGAGTTTATCACGGAAGCGAATTCGATAACCGACATCCCTGCAGATGTCACCGTCAAGCGCAACTCGAAATCTCCGTCCATGGGGTCTACGCCGAACGTGACCCAAGGCCCGGAACCAACCCAACCCTACCCACCTCCGACATCGATGTAATGAATGTCCCAGCGGTAGGTGTAATTGCCGTCCCCGCCGCTAACGGAGGTATTCTCAAAAGTTGTGGATCGCGTGACTTGATGGGATGAAAAAGGGC
>CALBZE010000064.1 GCA_937889645.1 uncultured bacterium | reverse complement strand
CGCCCTTTTTCATCCCATCAAGTCACGCGATCCACAACTTTTGAGAATACCTCGTTTGCTTATTGCGATCAGGTGTGTTGCCCTTCACCCTAAACCTGGCCCACCATGCGGGCAAGTTTTCGAGCGTCTTGCCCCTCACCCGAAAGCTGGTCCACTATGCGGGTAAGTTTTCGAGCCTCCCAGGGGTGGGGGTGAAGGCGCCGCCGGCCCGGAAGTGGACGGGCGGCAGGTGCCCCAAGCTGCTGTGGGGCCGATTGTTATTGTAGTCCTCTCTCCATCGGGATAGGATCTTTCTGGCGTCGTCCAAGTCGACAAACCGGTGTTGCGACAGACACTCACGTCGGAGGCTACCGTTGAACGCCTCGATGTAGGCGTTGTTCGTAGGCTTGCCCGGCCGGATGAAGTTCAGTCGGCCCCGGTCCCAGTAGGCCCAGTGATCAATCGCCCTCGAGGTGAGTTCAGTCCCGTTGTCGACAGAGATGAGTGTGGGCAGCTTGCCCCGGCGCTCGCCGGCCTCGCTTGAGGATGCGGCGGACATCTTCTGCGCGAAAGGACGTTTGCGGCACGATGGCCACACACTCCCCTGAATACACGTCCACGACAGTGAGTCGCTGTGCCCCTGGCTCTGGGTCGCGATCTCCCGTTTCGGGCCGAACGTGAGCGTGCGGACCCCGGGAGTGACGGCTGGTGGCCTCGAACGCGCTCGAAGGTATGCACTTGAATCGCACGGCCGGAGCGGAGGATCTGTAGCGCATCGACGCTTGGATGTTAGCATTACGCCAGCTGTCCCAAACTCCTATTGCGCCCTGGGGCGATTTCGAGCATTTATAGGTTGAGCAGCACCACCGGCTGCGTTCCCTCTTCTCTCCCCGCAGCCGCCATTTCTTCGTTGTACTCGCAGGACCCGTCGGATCTGTAAGATCCGACAAAGCAAGCGTTTCAGCATTCGCAGGACCTGAAATGTGCCACGCGACGCGGGCATGGTGCAGGTTTGCGCCATCTGGCCTGTAGCGTCTCGGCATCCCGTTACGCCTCGCCTGTGTGTCTGTGCGAGGCCATGAGCATTCGGGCATGAGGCGATCGAACGTCTCCGAGGGAGGATGCGTGCGATGAGCAACGGTGCTCGCAAGGAAGGCGGCAGGACCCGAAATCCAATCCGGGCGGCGCTAATAGCGCCGCTCGGCAAGGCACTCGGACTTCTTGGACGCCCGCGGCGTTCGGTAGGCGCTGCGCTATTCGCTCTCCTGGCGCTGTTCGTGGGTCTAGGGGCGATCATGCCTGTGCGCTTGATCGAAGGCGTGAGGGCGGTGATCGCTCCGGGCGGTGTCGGCGCGGGCGTGCAGGGCGCGGGCAGCGCGGCACTGGATACGGTCCTGGTCGTGGGTCCGCTTCGTCTCGTGGCCGCAAGCAAGCCGCAGCACCATGTCGAGCGCTTTACGGTCGAGCCGCTTCCTGGCGTGCGGCACCGGCTAGTGCTCGAAGCCGATGGCACACCTCCCTCGGGGGCCGAGGTGCGGCTGAATGGCGCTCTGCTCTTCAGCAATGCCGAGTACGAGGCCGAGGTGGTGCGTGGGGCCGGGCGACTCGTTCGCACGATCTCCCTGGCTGCTGAGAACACGCTCGAGGTGACGGTCCGCGGTGGGCCGGGCCGTGCGCTCGTCCTCTCGATCGTCCAAGAGCCCGATCCCAGCTTCATCGTCTTCGGGCCCGTGACCTACGTGCGACAGGCGGGCTCGCCCAATCGTGCGATCGAGCAGTTCACATTGCCGGCCGCTGCGGCACCGCCCTATGCGCTGCACATCGAGAACGGGGCGAATGGCGGAGGTCGGGTGACGTCGGCCGAGGTGCGGCTCAATGGCCGCCAGGTCGCCGGCCCATCCGACTTCAATTCGCACGTCGGTGGCTTTACACGCGACGTCGATCTCGAAGAAGAGAACACGCTCGAGGTGGAGCTGCGGGGCGCGCCGGGCAGTGCGCTCGCCATCTGGATTACGGCAACGGATACGGCGTCGCCACGGCTCGAGCTCACCTCTCCTGCCGATGGTCAGCTCACCAACGGGACCGAGATCGAGGTCTCAGGCAGGGTCGAGGATGAGACGCCGGTGCGGGTCGAGGTGAACGGCGAGGTGGTGGCGGTCACGAACGGCGCCTTCTCGCACACGGTCCCGCTCGCGAGCGAGGGCGAGAATACGATCATCGTGACGGCGACGGACGCCGCAGGAAACCGCGCAGTCGTCATGCGGACAGTGATCCGTGACACCGAAGCGCCGGGCGTGAGCTGGACCTCTCCCGAGGATGGGCGGATCACGCGTGACGACGTGGTAAGGGTCGAGGGGACGGCAACGGACCGGACCGAGGTCAGCGTGAGCGTGAATGGGTTGCCGCTGGTGGTCCAGGCCGGTGGCATCTTCTCGGGCGAGGTCACGCTTGCCGAGGGTGAGAACGTGCTTGTGCTCGTGGCCACGGACGCTGCCGGCAACCAGACGTCTCTCGTGCGGCAGGTGGTGAAAGACAGTGAGCCGCCGCTTCTCGAGGTCACGGCCCCAGAGGACGGTGCCGCAGTCGACGGCGAGAGCGTGGCCGTATCCGGCAGGGTGCAAGACCGGACGTCGGTCACACTCACCGTGAACGGCCAGGCGCTCGAGGTGGCAGCTGACGGCACGTTCTCGGGCACCGTGCATCTCGCCGAGGGCGAGACCACGCTCACGTTTACCGCAACGGACGCTGCCGGCAACACGGCCATGCTGGTGCGCACTGTGGTGCGTGAGCCGGTCGACGACCTGCCACCGGACCCTGCGGAGGTCGCCCCGCCGCTCGATCCCACGGTAGCGACGAACATTGCCACGGCAACGGCGTTCCTCTACACCGGTGATAACCCAATCCAGAAGGGTGTAGCGCCGGGCACGATCGAGCCGAGGCGTGCGGCCGTGGTGAGGGGGCGTGTCCTCACCCGGGAGGGCGAGCCGCTCCCCGGTGTCAAGGTCACGGTGCATGGGCACCCGGAGTTTGGCTATACCCTCTCGCGCACGGACGGCTGGTACGACCTGGCGGTGAATGGCGGCGGCACGTTTGCGCTGCATTTCGAGCGGTCAGGATACCTCTCCGCGCAGCGGCCGGTTGACGTGCCGTGGCAGGATTACGCCCTTGCCGACGATGTGGCGCTCGTCGCGCTCGACACGGCTGTAACGACGATCGATCTCGCGGGCGCGACCGAAGTTCAGGTGGCCCGGGCGAGCGTGGTCGAGGACGAGGATGGTCCGAGGCAGGCGACGCTCTTATTCGAGCCGGGGACGGAGGCGGTGATGGTGCTGCCTGACGGCAGCGAGCAGCCACTCTCGACGCTGAGCGTCCGGGTCACGGAGTACACCGTCGGTGAAGGCGGGAAGCGGGCGATGCCGGCGCCGCTGCCTCCGCAGGTCGCCTACACCTACGCCGCAGAGCTGAGCGTCGATGAGGCGCTGGCGGCGGGGGCGAAGACGGTGCGCTTCAGTAAGCCGGTGCCGTTCTATATCGAGAACTTCCTGTCATTCCCGACGGGCACGCCCGTACCCCTTGCCTATTACGACTACGACAAGGCGGCCTGGGTGCCGATGGACAACGGGCGGATCATCGAGGTCGTCGATACGGCGGGTGGGGTCGCCGCCGTCGACATCGACGGCGATGGCATCGCCGAAGAGGATTCGGCGCTCGAGGAGTTTGGCATGACGCTCGGTGAGCGTGAGCGCCTCGCATCGCTTTACGCTCCGGGGCAGAGTCTGTGGCGCATGCCGGTCCCGCACTTCAGCCCGATCGACGGCAATTACCCGGCGGGGTTTGGACCGTGGGGGGAGGCGCCCAATCTCGACACTCCAGTGCGCGGTGGTAGCGGGGAAGGAGACGGCGGAGGGAGTGGTGGAGACGGCGGTGACGAGGGTGGCGACGAGGTCGACGGCGAAGCGGGAGGCGGCGACGAGGAGGACGAGCACAACTGCGAGACCGGCTCTATCATCGACTGCGAGAATCAGGCGCTGGGTGAGCGGATACCGATCGCAGGGACGCCGTACACCCTGAACTACCTGAGTACCCGCATGACCGGCCGGTCTGCCGCTCGGAGCCTCTCGATTCAGCTTAGTGGAGAGAGCGTGCCCGACAGCGCCCGATACATCGCGCTGGAGATCGAGGTGGCCGGGCGGAAGCTCGAGAAGACTTTCCCGGCCGAGCCAAATCAACGCTACGTCTTCACCTGGGACGGCAAGGATGCGTACGGGCGGGAGGTGAACGGCGAGCAATCGGTGCATGTGCGGGTGGGGTATGCGTACCAGCAGTACTACTACGTACCGGCTGACCAGGCCCGCTCGTTCGGACTCACGTGCGAGGAGGTTCCCGATGGTCCTGAGGGAATGCTGAGCTGTATCATCCCGCAGGAGGTCAATAGTCGGGTTCGGCAGGAGGGAATCTACTGGCAAAGCTGGCAGCTACGGCTGGGTTACTGGGACGCGCGGGGACACGGCGCGCTGGGCGGCTGGACGCTCGATGTTCACCATGGTTACGACGCAGTCGCACAGATCGCGTACTTTGGCGATGGATCGCGAGTTAGCGCCAGCCACCAGCCTCCAGTGATCACACCGTTCGCCGGCAATGGGGAACGAGGTTGGGATGGTGTCGGCGGGCCAGCCCTCGAGGCGACGTTCAGTCGTATTGGGCCGATCGCCGTCGGACCCGACGGAACGGTGTATGTCGCCGAATGGGAAGGAGAGTACGTCCGCCGCATCGACCCGAACGGCGTCGTCCATCAGGTCGTGAGCGACGAGTGGTGCGACGAACTGCCGTGTGGTGACGGCGGTCCCGCGATCGAGGCGGCGCTCTACATGGGCGTGGAAGATCTCGAGGTCGGTCCGGATGGTAGCCTGTACATCCTAGACGCGACCGCCATCCGCAAGATCGACCCGAACGGAATCATCACGACGGTCGCCGGCGGCTACGACAGGAACGGTTACAGTGGGGACGGTGGGCCTGCCACCGAGGCAGGGCTCGACTATACCTGGGGGATGGAGATCGCTCCCGACGGCACTATTTACACGGTGGAATCGGCCCGTAGCGCCCGAACCCGGATTCGGAAGATCTCGCCCGACGGGACGATCCATACGATCGCGGGTGGCCGACCGTGGCCGAATTCCGGAGTGCCGACGATCGCAGATGGATTCGACTGCACACAGGACAGCATCCCGGCAGCGCTTGCGTGCTTGGATTTCGCCTCCGACATCGCGCTGGCTCCGGACGGCAGTCTCTATGTCTTGGAATCTGAATTCCGTCTCCTACGCATCACGCCCGACGGGATGCTAATCCGCGTGGCCGGTGGGGTCGTGGACGGCGAGGACATCGCCTGCCGCGATGCACCCGATGGTACACCGGCCACGCGCTTCGGGATGTGCGGCTGGAAGATGGCGGCTGGGCCGGATGGCAAGATCTATGTCCATACGTGGAATGGCCCGCGGATTCTGGCCATCGAGCCCGATGGTTACGTAGTCACGGTCGTAGGAAAGTCTACTGCTTGGGGTTGTCCCGACCTGTCAGGTCCGTGTGGCGATTTCGGCCCCGCGCGCGAGGCATTCCTCGAAGAGCCTCACTTCGCGTTCGGCCCCGACGGTGCCCTCTACATCGCGGACGTGTGGCTTGATCGCGTCCGGAAGGTTGCGCCGCCGCTCCCCGGCTCCTCCCTGGCGAGCGTGCGTATTCCGGCATCCAACGGGTCGGAAGTCTACGAATTCGACATATCGGGCCGGCATCTCCGCACGGTCGATGGCAAGACGCTGGAGACGCTGCTCACGTTCCGATACGACGAGGAGGGGCGGCTGGCCGCGGTTGTCGACGCGGATGGCCTGACCACGACGATCGAGCGAGCCTCTGACGGAACTCCCACAGCGATCATTGCTCCGTTTGGGCAGAGGACGTCACTCGAAATCGGCCCGGACGGCCTCCTGGCCGGCGTCATCGATCCGGCCGGCAATCGAACGCGCTTTGCGTACGGCCCGGGCGGACTCCTCGAAGAGATCACGGATCCGAACGGGCACACGACGCGCTACGCGTATTCGGGCGACGGCTTACTCAGGCGCGTGGAGGACGCGGCCGGCGGCGTCAAGGAGCTCACGCGGTCGGTGTTCGGTGAGGACGGATACGAGGTCACGAGCACCTCGCCCCTCGGCCGCATGACTCGCTACCGCGTCGAGACGCTCCCCGATGGCACGCGACGCCGGACGGTCGTCGACCCCGCTGGCTTGGAGACCGCCACGCTGGTGCATCCCGATGGCGTTCGAGAGACCGTATCGCCGGACGGGACCACGGTCACGCTCGAGCAGGGGCCCGATCCCCGGTTCGGGATGCTCGCGCCCGTCACCACATGGATGAGCGTGCGGACGCCCGGCGGGCTCGAGCTCGAGCAGCGCGCCACGCGAACGACAGTCCTTGGAGATCCGGCCAACCCGTTCGGCCTAGCATGGCAGGTCGACTCCGCTTGGATCAACGGTAGAGCCTACGTCGCGGAGTACAATGTCGCGACCGGTACCCTGGTGAGTACGACGCCGTCTGGGCGCGCGAGCCTGGTACGCCTCGACCGAATCGGTCGTGTGCTCCGCGACAGCATAGCGGGTCTGCTCGCAATTGAGAACGTCTACGACGAGCGGGGCTTCCTGACCGAGGTGCGGCAGGGTGGGCGCACCGCGACCTTTGGCTTCGATGGATCCGGCCGACTCGCGGCGATAACTGATCCGCTCGGCCGGACCGACAGCTTGTTCTACGACCTGGCGGGGCGTCTGGTGCGCCAGAAGTTCGCCGACGGCCGAGAGATGATCTACAGCTACGACGCGGCTGGCAATCTCACGTCGCTCACGCCGCCTGGGCGGGGCGCTCACGTCTTCACCTACACTGCGCTCGACCAGCCCGAGAGCTACATGGCGCCGGATGTGGGCGTGCCCACGGTGACGCGCTACCGCTACGACCTAGACCGACAGCTCACGCACATCCTCCGGCCGGGCGGTGACTCGATCGTCTTCGCTTACGACAGTGCGGGCCGGCCGTCGGCGATTAACTTCGACCGTGGCCTGCTCATTTTCGGCTACCACCCGACGACCGCTACGCTGCAGACGATCACGGCTCCGGGCGGTAACGTACTCAGCTACACGTACGACGGGTCGCTGCCGCTCAGGGAGACATGGTCGGGCGAGGTCTCGGGCAGCGTGAGCGTCGTCTACAACAATGACTTCCGCGTCTCGAGCCAGACGGTGGCCGGGACGAGCACCATTACCTTCGCCTACGACGACGACGGACTCCTCACGCGGGCTGGTTCGCTCACGATCGAGCGTAGGCCAGACAATGGCCTCGTCTCCGGCACCACGCTGGGCCAGGTTTCGACGGAACAGGGCTACAGCGGCTTCGGAGAGCTCGGACACCTCGCGGCTCACTTCGGTGGAAGCGAGCTCTACTGGGCTGAGTACACGCGGGACGATCTCGGTCGGATCACAGCGTTGACTGAGGCGGTTCAGGGCGTGACGTCGTCGCTTACGTTCGCGTACGACGAATCGGGGCGCCTCAAGCAAGTCACGCGCGATGGTCTAGTCGTCGAGGCCTACGAGTACGACGCCAACGGCAACCGGCTGAGGGCGACGTATCCGACCGGCACCGTGGTCGGCACGTATGACGCCCAGGACCGCCTGGTGAGCTACGGCGGTGCGACGTACACGTTTGCTCCGAGCGGCGAGCTCGCGCTCAAGGTCGAAGGCTCGGATACGACGCGCTATACGTACGATCAGCTCGGCAACCTGGTGCGTGTGGAGCTGCCCGACGGGCGTGAGATCGAGTACGTGATCGACGGCAGGAACCGGCGTGTAGGGCGGAAGGTCGATGGTGTGCTCACGCACGGCTGGCTCTATCAGGACCAGTTCAATCCCGTGGCCGAGCTCGATGCGTCCGGCAACGTGGTGGCTCGCTTCGTCTATGGCACGCGGCCGAATGTGCCGGACTACATGGTGCGGGGTGGCAGGACGTACCGATTCATCACTGACCATCTGGGCAGCGTGCGGCTGGTGGTGGATGTGGAGACCGGGGTGGTGGTGCAGCGGCTCGACTATGACGCCTATGGCCGTGTGTTGCTGGACACCAATCCGGGCTTCCAGCCGTTCGGCTTCGCGGGCGGAATTTACGACCCGGCGACCGGGCTCGTGCGGTTTGGGGCTAGGGACTACGACCCGCACACCGGGCGATGGACGAGCAAGGATCCGATCGGGTTCGAAGGTGGAGATCCCAACTTGTACGGCTATGTGCTTGGGGATCCGGTGAACCTGGTGGATCCGGACGGATATCTTCCTCTTCCCATTGCGTTGTCGCTCCTTGGCGGAGGGATAAACGGCGCGTTTAGAGCGATCAGTGCCGCATTGGGGTGCAGTGACGAAAATGTTTGGTCCGCATTTGGAAAGGGGTTCCTATCCGGCGCATTGGGCACAGCTGCAAGTCTCCCTGTGGGTGGTCGCCTAATAACATACGGAATCACAGCGCTCGCGGCGGGTGCAGTTGGAGGCTTTGCAGAAGCCTTTGTTGGAGACGTCTTGCTTGGCGACGATGTAAGCTTCTCGGACTACATATGGTCAACGGGCATGGGTGCACTCGGGGGACGTGCAGGGCACTCGGCGTTTAGGATTAACCCGGGTTGGGCCGTCCCTGATTGGTGGGCTTGGAGGCCCCCAAGGAAGTGGACCAGCTATCCGAGAAAGCTTGCTGGTCAGGAGGCGACATCGGGAATGGTCGAAGGTGCGGGATCTCTCCTGAATGATTGCTTGTGTAAGTAACCACACGTCCGAGAATTGAGTAACTCGGTCCAGGAGCCAAAGGTACGTTGCATGGCAGAACTCGGTCGGAAGATCGACGTGGGTGGTCTTTCCACCGGTTACGTCGCTGGAGTCGTCCTGATTCACGTCATGTGTATTGGCTTTCTATGGCACGTGAATCACGGCGACGTCACCAAGGGCTTTGACCCTATGTATTCGCGGGCTTTCAACTGGCTCATGTGGGCAGTCCTCAATGGGGCTCTCGTCGGAATTATAGTGTTGGTCGACGCGACGCTGTGGATGCACGCCTCGATCGATCTGTCGAGTGTTGGCATCGCGCAGACCTGCTGGTTTCGCAAGAGATTCATACCGTGGTCGGAGATATCAGAAGTGCAGGCAGAAGCGGGATATTTGCGCGGGCCCACGATTGTGCTGCGGTCGAAACGTATGGAGATTCGCGTTGCTCCCGATTTCTTCCGAGATGCGGACAGATTCCGACGGGAGTTGGAGGCACGGATCCCAGAGGGCATACCTGGGCGCGAATACCTCCGGGTTCGCCGAGAGAAGGATGCAGATCAGGGGTGATTTCGTGTGCGCCGCCTACGCAGGGGGGGGCGCCGCGCGGGTTCTTTGTCCGGATTGGCTGAACGCGGTGTGAACTTGGAGCTGCCCCGGTTTCGTGGACACGCGATCCTTTGGGAGAAAGGAGTCCACGAGGGGAAAGTTCCGCAGGCCGTATCCGCCAGAGTTCCAGCACCGGGTGATCGAGCTGGTCCGGGCCGGGCGGACGGCCGAAGAGCTCTCCAGAGAGTTCGAGGCCTCCGCGCAAGCCATCCGCAACGGGGTCGCACAGGCGAACCGCGATGAGGGCCGAAGGAGCGATGGGGTCACAAGCGCAGAGCGAGAGGAAGTCGAGCGGCTCCGGCGTGAGGTCCACGCTTTTTGGGCGAGAGAAGGAAATGATGATAAGTGCCACAGCCTAGTTGGCAAAGGATCCGAGCGCAGTGCCGCCTGACTCGTCGAGGCAGAGACGAACGAAGGTATGGCGCTGACACGGCGGCATGAGCAGCAAACCTGACACTGTCCACTAAGCCGGGACAACTACACGGTTCCACTCTGATGCGGAAATAAGTGACCGAATTTCCGGACACAGTCGATATTGTGGTTTATGCGGCAAGAGAGGTGCTCGGCTGTGATTAGAACGTGGTCGGACCGGAGCAGAGCATGATTGCGAACAAGGGACACCACGGGAATCCGGTCTGGGTGCCCAGAGTGGTGCCACACGGTAGTTGGTGGTGACGGAATTCCAATCTGGTGTCAGGCAGCTAGTCTGATGTCATGCAACCCGTGCGGGGAGGGTGTTTGCGGTTCCCAAACAGAGCGACACGCCTTTGGGAATCCGCCCGGCCGCGAAACCCGCATACACGGCGCACGCTCCGGCTTCGCCCTCATCGCCGCTCTCTGGCTCCTGGTTGTGATCTCCGCCGTTGGCCTCGACATGAGCGTGCGGGCGCGGGAGAGGCGGCTGGCGGCGGCGAACGCGCTCGAAGGGACGCGCGCCCGGGCGGCGGCCGAGGCCGGCCTCGAGCACGCGCGCGCGATGCTGGAGCAGCGCCTGCTGGCGGCGTCGGGCGGCGGTGCCCTGCCGCCCGAGCTGCGATTGGACCCCTGGTCCGACCTCGGGAGTCTGTTCCCGGACTCCGTCGTGTTCGGCGATGTCCGCTACCGCGTCACGTTGCGGGATGCCAACGCCGCACTGAACCTGAACACGGCGAGCGAGGACGAGCTGCGGGGACTCCTCCGCGCGCTGCGCGTCGACTACGGCGATGCGGACCGGATCGCACAGGCAGTGGCGGATTGGCGGGATCCCGACGACGCCCGCCGCGGGCGGGGCGCGGAGCGTGAGGATTACATTCGGGCAGGTGCCGCCGTCCTCCCTCGGAATGGCCCGTTCCGCGAGCTGTCCGAGCTCCTGCACGTGCGCGGCGTGACGCCGGAGATCTACGAGCGCGTGAAGCCGTACCTCACCCTCGTCGGCACCGGCCGCGTGAACCTGAACACGGCGCCGCGGCCGGTGTTGTTGGCGCTCCCGGGGCTGGGCGAGGAGGCGGTGGCGGTGCTGGAGCGGGCGCGGCGCGAGGGGCGTCGGATCCGGAGCGTGCAGGAGCTGTCGCTCGAGCTGTCGTCGTCGGCGCGGGCGCAGCTTTCGGCGGCGTTGCCGGCGCTCCTCTCGCGTGCGACGTTCGAGACGGAGGAAGTCGAAGTCCGCGTCGAGGGGTGGACGGATAGCGGACTCGTCCGCGCGCGCGGCGTCGCGCTGGCGGTGCGGACGTCGACGACGGCGATGATGGTATCCCAGAGCGTGGAGTGACGGTGGACTGGATGGCGCGTCGGCCGGTGGCGATCGGGATCGCGTTGGGGGCGGACCGGCTGGTCGCGGCGCTTCCGGCGCCCCGGGGCGCGCCGGGGGAGGGCTGGGTCCGGCCGCTCGGCCCCGAGTCTGATGTGGCCGCCGCGTTCGGCGAACTGGTCGACAGGGTAGGACCTCGCGCGGCAATCCTTCACGTCGCGCTGCTGCCGCCGCTCGCGGAGGTGCGGCACCTGGTCCTCCCCCGGCTGGGCGACGACGTCCTCCGCCGCGTACTTCGTCGCGACGCCGCGCGGTACTTCCTGACGGGCGCGGCGCCGGTCGTCGTCGGCGGGGACCCTCTGCCCGGGCGACGGCGCGGGGCCGGGCCGGTCTTCGCGGCCGCGGCACCACAGGCCGTCGTCGACGCGGTCGTGTCCGCCGCGGAGGCGGTCGGATGGAGCGTGGCGACGATCGTACCGGCGGAGTCAGCGTGGGGCGCGGCGGCGTGCGCAATCTGGCGGGAGCTGACGCGCGGCGCCGGGACCGTGATCGTGCCGGGGCAGGGCCGTACACACGTGCTCCAGGTGCGCCGCGGCCGGCTCGTCGGCCTGCGCCGGACGTGGGGCGTCGACGCAGCCACGGGCCACCTGGTGGAGCTGGTGACGCAGTCGCCCGTCGCCGTTCTGGCCGACGACGCAACGCGCGAGCGGATCGAGGCCGGGCTGTCCGGCACCGGCGTGCGCGTCCTCGCCGCACCCGCGACCTCCGACTCGATATCCGACCCGGCAATCGTCGCCGCTCGCTATGCAGCCCGCGCGGTGGGACCCGAGCTGCTCCCGGACGCACTCCTCATCGCGCGCAGACGCCGGGTCCGGCGGGCCTCCGCCGTCCTCGCCGCGTGCGCCGCGACGCTGCTGATGGGAGCCGCCGGGCTCGAGTATTACGGCCTGGGCCGAGAGCTGGAGGCGATTGCCGAGCGGCGCGCTGCGATCCGGGGCGGCGTCGAGGACGCGCTCCGCGTTCGCGAGGTTCTGACCGCGTTGGACGACCGTCTTTCGACGCTCTGGGCGCTGGAGACGACCGGGCCCCGCTGGTCCGAGGTGCTTCCGATCCTGGCCGCGCACCTACCGCGGGACGCGCACCTCACGGCGCTCCGCGCCGTCGGCGATTCCATCTTGCTCGAGGGCGAGGCGTCGAGCGCGGCGGCGGTGTTCGACGCGCTGCGCGCGGCGCCGGGGATCGACGGCGTGCGGGCCGACGCGCCGATTCGCCGCAAGGCCGGAGCGGGCGGCGCGTCGGTCGAGCAGTTCGTGGTGGCGCTCAGGTTGGCGCCGGCCCCGGCGAGCGTTACGGCGTCGTCTGGCTCGGCTACGACGCGGCAGGTCGCGTTCGGTGCCGCAACCTCCGCCGGAGGCGCCCGGTGACGCTCGCCGCCCTCTCCCCCCGCGATCGCCGCGCGCTGCTCCTGGGCGCGATCGTCCTCGCGCCGGCGCTGCTCTTCGCGTTCGTCGTGCGGCCGTTCGCGGGGGCGATCGCGGAGCGGCGGGAGCGGGTCGCGGCCGAGCGCGATCTGCTGATGCGGGAGCTGAGGCTGTTGGCCGACGCGCGGGATTTCCCGGACGCGCTCCGCGGCGGGGAGGCGGAACTGCTCCGCGAGGCGCCGAGGCTGTTCGCCGGGTCGGACCCGGTTGTGGCGACGAGCGCGCTCGAGGCCTTCGTCGCCGAGCAGGCGTACGCGCACCGGGTGCTCATCCAGCGCAGCGAGGCGCTGGCGCCGGAGCCGGCGGGCGTGGGCGTCGTCGCCCTGAGGACGGCGATTCGTGCGGTCGGCGACCTCGACGGGCTGCTCTCGTTCCTGCGCTCGCTCGAGGCGGGGCGGAAGCTCGTACGCGTCGAGCGGTTGTCGCTCGAGCGGGTCGACGAGCGCGACGGCCAGGACCGGGTGGTGATCGCGGCGTCGGCGCTGCTGAGCGGGTACGCGCTCGTGCCCGATTCGGCGGCGGAGTACTCTTCCGGAGGCGGCCGATGATTCGCCTACCTCGCGACCCCGTCCTGCGCGCCACGATCGTGCTGTTCGCCGCCTCGGCAGCGGCGTTCTGTTGGGCGGCGTGGCGTGCGACGTCGCTGGAGCCGCTCCCAGGGGTGCCGATGGACACTTCACGCCGGGAGGCCGTGGCGATCGCCGTGCGCGCCGCGCCGCCGGATTCGGTGCTGCGAGCCGCGGTCGAGGCGGACCCGTTCCACCCGGAGCGCCGCCGGCCGACGGTGCCGTTCCGGTTCCCGGGCGAAGAGGAACGCGAGGCGACGACCGTCGCCGCTGCCGCGCCGGCCGGCCCGGTCCGGGTCGTCGGGACGGCGGTGTTGCCGGACGGGAAGTCGTTCGCGCTGTGCGAGTGGCCGGGGCGCGCGCCGCGCCTGGTGCGTGTGGGCGAGACGGTCGAAGGGCTGACCCTGAAACGCGTCGAGATCGGCCGGGCCGTGTTCGTGTCGCGGACCGGCGAGACGGTCGTCGTCGACGTGCCGAAAGCGGGGACGTGACATGAGACGCGGAATCCCGAGCTTCATCGTCGCCTTGTTGTTTCTGATTCCGGGCGGGCTGTGGGGGCAGGAGCCCGCGCCCGTGCGCGTGACGGAGGCTGGCGTGCTCCTGGATTTCCAGGACGTGGACCTGCGCCTGGTTTTCACGGCGCTCGCCGAGGCCGGCGGGCTGAACGTGATCTACACGGACCTGCCGACGCGTCGCGTGACGCTTCGCACGAACCGGCCCGTCGCCGTCGAGGGGATCGCCGCGCTGATTCGCAACCTCGCGGCGTCGAACGGGCTCGTGGTCGTCGAAGAGGGCGGGTTCCTGCGGATCGAGGCGCCGTCGAGGCTGGAGACCAAGGCCGCGGACGCGGAGGAATCCGCCGCGTCCGAGGATGAGCCGCGGCTCTTCGTCTACCGACTCAAGCACGCCCGGGCTCCTCGGCTGGCCGCGACGCTGCAGGCGCTGTTCGGCGGTCGCCCGGGCACGTTCGGGTCCGCCGGCGGAGGAATTTCGGGGCGCACGTTCTCGCAGCAGATGCGCCAGCAGCGCGTGCCGCCGTTCGGCGAGACGGCGCCGGGCGGCGTCGACGTCGAGGTCGCGCCCGCGCCCACGGCGCCCGGCCTCCCCGGCCGGCTCCAGGGCGAGGTGCAGATCGTGCCCGACGAGGCGACGAACGCGCTCCTCGTCCGGGCGCAGGAGGCGGACTGGGAGGTCGTCCGGCAGGCGATCGAGATGCTCGATCTGCGCCCGCTCCAGGTGCTGATCGAGGTGACGATCGCCGAGGTGCGGCGCACGAGGGACCGCGCGCTCGGGCTCACGGTCGAGGCCACGCAGGGCGACTCGCTCGTCGGCGACTTCACCCGCGCCGCGCTCCGTGGCGCGAGCGCCGGCGACTTCGCGCTGCGCGTGCTCCGGCTCGGCGACACGAACATCGATGTCATGCTGAACGTGCTCGCCGCTTCCGGCGACGTCCGCATCCTCTCCCGCCCCGTGATCCTCGCCCAGAACAACCAGGAAGCGAAGATCCTGATCGGCGCGGAGCGGCCGTTCATCCAGGTGTTCCGCTCGCTCCCGACGGGCGAGGCGATCCGGGACCAGATCGTCCAGTACCGCGACGTCGGCACGTCGCTCACGATCCTCCCGACCATCAACCCCGACGGGTACGTGAACCTCCAGGTCGTGCAGGAGGTCAGCACGGCCACGAGCGAGACGCAGTTCGGCGCGCCGGTCATCAGCACCCGCGAGGCGGCGACGCACCTCTTCATCCGCGACGGCCAGACGGCCGTACTCGGCGGCCTGATCGACCGCCAGCGCGACCGGACCCAGTCCGGGATCCCGATCCTCAAGGACATCCCCGTCTTCGGCAACCTGTTCCGATCGACCACGGAGTTCGACGTCCAGAGCGAGCTGTTTCTCTTCCTGACGCCTCACATCGTTGCGACGGACGAGGACGTCGATCGCCTGCGCCGCGGGCTCGAGGAGAGGACGGAGTACATGAAGGGCCTGAGGGACGCGGTGCCCGTGATCCCGCCGGACACGACGTCGGGCGGGGCGGGCTCGCGGGGCGGCGGGCGGTGAGCATGGACGGCGGACGCGGACCCGGGCCCGGGCCCGCCGCGGAGCGACGCGGCGCCGGCGACGTCGCCCTCGACACGGTCACTCGCCTCTCCGACCGCCTCCACGCCGACTGGCTCGATCACCACGGGCTGCTCCCCGTGCGGCGCGAGGACGGGCAGCTCGTGGTCGCCACGTGGCGCGAAACGGTCGACGTCCAGGCGCTGGACGACCTGCGCCTCCTGTTCGACGCGCCCATCGTGCTGGTGCACGCGCCAATGGACGACGTACGCGCCGCGATCCAGCGCGTCTACGGCGCCGAGGAGACGTCGGCCGAACAGGTCATCGCTGGGCTGTCTGCGCACGCGACGGACGACTCGACCGACGACCTCGCCCTCGACGACCTCGTCAGCCTGGCCAACGAGGCGCCCGTCGTGAAGCTCGTCAACCTGCTCCTCCTCGAAGCCATAGAGGCCCGCGCCTCGGATGTGCACCTCGAGGCGTACGCCGGCGAGCTGCGCGTGCGCTACCGGATCGACGGCGTGCTCCAAGACGCGCCGACGCCGCCGGCGGGACTCAAGGCCGCAGTCATCAGCCGGATCAAGATCATGGCGGATCTGGACATCGCCGAGCGACGCGTGCCGCAGGACGGCCGCATCCGACTCCGGCTCCAGGACCGACAGGTCGACGTCCGCGTCTCGACGATCCCCACCCTGCACGGCGAGAGCGTCGTGCTACGTCTGCTCGACAAGGAGCGCGGCCGGATCGCGCTCGAGGACCTCGGGATGAGCGACGAGACGCTGCGCCGCTTCATGGAAGCCGTCGCCCGGCCGCACGGGATCGTGCTCGTCACGGGGCCGACCGGCTCCGGGAAGACGACCACGCTCTACGCCGCGATCGACAGGATCCGGACCGGCCGGGAGAAGATCCTCACCGTCGAGGATCCCGTCGAGTACGAGCTTCCCGGCGTGCCGCAGATGCCGGTCAACGAAAGGCTGGGCGTCACCTTCGCGACCGCGCTCCGCGCGCTGCTGCGTCAGGACCCCGACGTGATCCTCGTGGGCGAGATCCGCGACGAGGAGACCGCCGACATTGCGACTCACGCGGCGCTCACGGGGCACCTCGTGCTCTCCACGCTGCACACGAACGATGCGGTCGGCGCGCTGACCCGACTCCTCGACCTCGGCGTCCCGCCATACCTCGTCGCCAGCACCGTCGAGGCCGTCCTCGCCCAGCGCCTCGTGCGCCGCGTATGCGAACGGTGCAGGGAAGAGGTCCAGGCGGAGCGCGACGTCGCCGGCGAGTTCGGGCTGCCGCCCGGCTCGCTGCCGGTCATCGCCCGCGGCGCAGGGTGCGATGCGTGCCGCGGGACCGGGTTCCGCGGCCGCACGGGGATCTACGAGCTCCTCATCGTGGACGACGCGATCCGCACCGAGGTGCTCCAGCGGCCCAGCGCGGGGACGCTGCGGCGGCTCGCCATCGAAGGGGGATTGACGACGCTCCGCCAGGACGGGCTCCGACTCGTACGCCAGGGGATCACGACACCCGAGGAGGTGCTGCGCGTGACGCGGGCGTGAGGGGGGCTCCCGGTCCGCCTCGCGTTCGCTCGCGGTCCGCTACGGCCCTCTGCGACGTTGACAAATCCGTGCGGTTTCGTTAGCTTTTCATGCTCCGACGCACCTCGTGGCAGGGTAGCTCAAAGGTAGAGCAGCGGAGTCATAATCCGTTGGTTGGGGGTTCGAGTCCCTCCCCTGCTACTGCACGGAATGGAAACGCCGCAAGGGCCCAAGCCCTTGCGGCGTTTCGTTTGTCGTGCGGTCCTCGAGCCCGGCGTGATGCGAATCGCGCTGATCGCGAAGACGCCGCTCCGACCAGGCGGGCGGCGCTCACGGCGCACGAGCCAATCGGCCGGCGCAACATGAAGCTTGCCCGGAGACGCCATCCGCGACATAATGGAATGCGCAGCCTGCCGTAAGTAGTGTTGTCTCTCCAGTCGGTCATTACTCTCCTGGCCTTCGACAGAATCGGCTTCGCTGGAACAGTTGCACTGATATACGACGAACGTCGGACGACCGGTCGCCAACGACCACGCGATGTGGCAGTGCTTCCACTTTGGAGGTGCATATGCTCCGGAGCGTCCTGGCAAGACGGACGGCGCATCTGGCGATCCCGGTGCTGATCGCCGCGCAAGCCAGTGAATGTCACCCTTTCCGCAATGGCTGTCCGGACCCGTACACGCGTGGGTTTCGCAGCGCGGCCAATCAGGTGGCCGAGAGCGCTGGGGTCCTCCGAGAAGCGCTTGGCCGATTGGACCAGGGTCTCGAGTCCGCAGCGGAGCCGCGGACGACCTGAAGACCCGAGCTTCCGTTCTTGCCCGGTTGCTTCACAACGCGGCGGAGATCGTCGAATCCTGGGACGGGCGGTAGAAATCCGGGTCCGTTAGCGACGATACGAGGAGGTGCCTATGGCACTCGCGCCGCAGGTACGAGAGGAAATCCTCCTGGCTCAGGCGCGGCTCGAGGAGGACAATGAGTACATCGAAACCGAGCTCGAGCGCCTCGCACACGCGGTCACGGTCTCCAGGGCGGCGGCTCTTTCGGAAAGCCTCCAACGCGTGATCGGCGCTTTGACGCGGGCCGCGAACGGCCGCGAGGACTCCGCCGCCGGAGAGACCGAGGCGGAGAACGCCGGATCGCAGGAAAATCGGATGGCCGAGGGCCGAGGCGGATGAGGGGAGGCTCCGGAACATTCCTCGGATCGATTCATGGCAATGGATGAGGCGAGGAGGACCGATGAGCACGGCAACGCAATCTTCGGGAACTCTGGTTGCCGCGGGTATAGCTGGCGGGGGCGGTGCGTCTCCACCCGGCGGCGGCACGGACCGGCGGCGAGCTCTGCTCGGGTCGGCGCAGCGCAATAGCGGAAGCGGCTCGCCCTGCGGCTCGCTCGAGGTATTGAGCTGGCATCCGGCCCATTGTGAGCAATCCCTCGAAGTCGTCTACTACCACGTCCGGTGCATCGCCCAGGAGGCCATCGACTGGTACCGCCGAAAGCGGAAGCCGAAGCGGTGGCTGGCTTTCGCGATCCGTGTCGTGGCGCTCGCCGCGGCCGGCACGGCGGCTCTGATCCCGCTGATCAGTCCGATGGTCAACGAGTGGCTCAGCCGGCGGGAATCGTCGCTGGTCACTCACCTGGACCCGCTCTGGATCTCCGTCGCACTCGCGATCGCGGCGGGCGCGTTCGCGGTCGACCGCGCCTGGGGCGCATCGTCGGGCTGGATGCGATTCGTGCTGGTCGAACTCAAGCTCCAGGATGCTCTGGAGGTCTTCGAGCTCGAGTGGGAGCGGCGCCGGGCGGCGTGGCAGGGCAATACGCCGACGGTGGATCAGGTCGATGCCATGCTCCAGTTTGCGAGTGCGTTCGTCTTGCAGGTCAACTCATTCGTGCAGGAGGAGACGAACGCATGGGTCGAGGAGTTCAGGAGCTGGCTACGGCAGCTCCAGGAGTCCCTGGCCAGCAAACAGACCGAGATGCGCGAACGGCTCGCCCAAGCGGCGGAAAAGGCCGAACGCGCTCGCGAATCCAGGCAGCCGGCCGCAGTCAACATCACCGTGTCCAATTACGACAAGCTCGACGGAGGGGAGTGGACGCTCGTTGTCGACGACAGCGAACCGCGGACCTTCAGGACGAAGAAGGCCGGGATCATGCTGCCACCCGGCATCCACCTCATTCGTGTGAGCGGCGTGGTCGGACAGGTGGCGATGCAGCACGAAGAGAATTACAAGTGTCCCGCCGGGGAGATCGTCGAAGCCGAGATCACCCTGGGCTGAATCCGGCCGGCTACGGTGACCGGGCGCCTGGCCGCGGCGGCTCGACGCCGCGGCCGGGCGCTCAGAAATCCCTCCTCCCGAACCTCCACGCCGCCACCCCCAGCGGCGCCACGAGCCACGCGGCCAGCGATGCGAGGATCCACGCGCCGCCCGCCCCGCCGAGGGCGTGCTCGAGTGCCGCGCCGGTCGGACCCAGGAGCACGTCGGCGCCGAGGGAGACGAGGCCGAGCGTGCGCGCGCCGTCGATCGGGTTGAGGGTGAGGAGCGCGACGAGCCAGCCGTCGACGTCGCCGGAGCCCGCGACCTGGAGGACCAGGATCGCGGCGAGGTCGTAGAGGACGGCGGCCGCGAACCAGGCGGCGAGCGCGGCGCCCGTGGCGGTCGCCCGGGTCCGGGTGGAGACGCCGAGGAGCACGCCGACGCCGAGCCCGGCCAATCCGACCAGCGTCGCGCCGATCGAAGCGGCGAGGAAGCCGCCGAAGCCGGCGGTTCCTGCCCGCGCCGCAACGAGGAGCGCCGCGGCGCCGAACCCGGCCCCCGCAATGATCGCGAATGCGCCGGCCAGCCCGAGCGCGCGGCCGAAGAGCGCGGCCGACCGGCCGACCGGCTGGGCGAGGAGCAGCTCGGTGCCGTCGTGGGGCGCGGAGAACGCCGTCGCGCCGAGGACCAGCCCGAGGAGCGGAAGCAGGTAGAGCGACAGGTTCAGGAGCGAGACCGCGGTGCGCGTGAAGCCCTGGACGAGGACCTGGCCGCTCGCCGCGAGCCCGCCGAGCGTGATCGCCAGCGCGAGCCCGCAGAACAGGAATCCGAACCCAGCAACGAGCCGGCTCCGCAGGACCGTGCGCAGCTCCTGCGCGGCGATGATGGCGACTGCGTTCATGCGACCCTCCGCGCGGGCGCCGTGAAGGCGCGGTAGAGGACCTCCAGGTCGGACGTGCCGGGCGGGATCGCCGCGGCGACGCCGAGCGAGTCGATGAGCTCTTGCGGCCGTCCGACGGCGCGCAGCTCGCCGTCCACGAAGAAGGCGACGCGGTCGGCGAGCGCTGCGACCTCGGCCAGATCGTGCGACGACAGCATCACGGTCGTGCCCTCGCGGGCGATCTCAGCGACGATCTCGCGCACGTCGAGCGCGCCCGTCGGGTCGAGCGCGGCGCTCGGTTCGTCGAGGAGGAGCGCGCGGGGCCGGCCGAGGAGCGCGACGGCGATTCCGAGTCGCTGGAGCATCCCGCCGGAGAATCCCTGGACCTCCCGCGACGCGTCGGCGGCGAGCCCGACCCGCTCCAGGTTGCGGTCCACTTCCCGCGGGTCGGCGCCGCGGAGGCGGGCGTAGAAGGCGACGATCTCGCGCGCCGTCGCCGACTCGGGGAACGCCAGGCGCTGCGGGAGGTAGCCGAGCCGCTCGCGCGCCGCGCGGGTCGAGGCATCGTGGCCGTCGACGGTGACGCACCCCGCCGTGGGGCGGATCAGCCCGACGGCCGCCTTGAGCGTCGTCGTCTTGCCGGAGCCGTTCGGGCCGACCAGCGCGAGCGTCTCGCCCTCGCGGACCTCCAGGTCGAGCCCGGCGACGGCGGTCGTCCGGCCGTATCGCTTGGTGAATCCTTCGTAGCGGATCATCTCCGTCCTCCCGCGGTTCAGTGGTGGTGCCCGGCCTCGTGGGGGTCGGCGGCGTGGCCGGCGGTCGGGTCGCCGGCGCGGCCGCGGGCGCGGCCGGCGCCCCAGTCGTAGGCGTCGTCGCTCGACGCGTCGGCCGACGTGTCCGGCGGCACCTCGAGCGGCAGCCCTTCCGGGGCGCGCGCGAGCGGCGCCGGGTCGACGACGGTGGGGAGCCCGAACACCGGGAAGGCGCGGTCGGCCCACGCCAGCGCCCGGGCGGCCAGAGTGCCGGTGAACGCCTCGAGCGCGGGGCGCGCCTGGGCCAGCGTCGCGAACGGATCGCCCGCGCGGTACGGGCGGTCGCCGATGCCGTCGCCGTCGAAGTCGTAGACCGACGGGTCGCCCCACCAGTTGCCGCGGCCGGCCTCGGCCCACGCGTTCTCCCCGCCGCCCTGCGCCGGACGCACCGCGACGCGGTTCCCCGCGATCGCGTTCTCCGCGAAAACGTTCGCTTCCGCGCTCGAGAGCAGGTCGATCCCGATCCCGTTGTGCGCGATCGCGTTCCCCACGATCCGGTTGTCCAGCGAGTTGTCGAGGTGCAGCCCGACCCGGTTCCCGACGATGCGGTTCCCCTGGGCCGTGACGCGCGTGGCCGTCTGGAGCAGGATCCCGTACGCGCGGTACCCGGTGTGGTCGGCGAAGATGTTGTCGCGGAACGAGATGCGGTTCGAGAACATGATCGCCGCACCGGCCGCGTTCCGGCGGAACTCGTTCCCCGTGAAGCGATTGTCGTTCGAGTACATGTAGTGGAGCCCGTAGCGGACTCCGGTGACGCGGTTGGCGACGACGTCGTTCCAGTCCGCGAAGGAGAAGTAGATCCCGTCCCGCACGGCGCGGATCCGGTTCCCCTCCAGCCGATTCCCGGTCGAGTGGTACAGGTGTATCCCGTTCCCCCGCCGCGCCTCGGCCCGGCCTGCGTCGCCTTCGATCACGTTGCGCGCAATGGTCGACCGGGACGCGCGGAGGAGGTAGACGCCGTGGAGCGCGGCCTCGATGCGGTTGTCGACGACGCGACAGCCGACGCAGCCGTCGAGCTTGATCGCCGCGTCGTCGTGGTCGAGCGAGTGGCCGCTCCCGCGGATCGTGAGGCCGCGGATCTCGACGTCGTCCGCCATGACGTGGACGACGGTGCCGTGGCCGCCGCCGTCGAGGATCGCGCCGTCTTCGCCGATGAGGACGATCGGCCGATCGATGTGGATCGGCCCGTGGTGTACGCCTGCGGGGATGTGGATCGTGTCGCCGGGGCGCGCGGCGAAAATCGCGTCCTGGACGGTGCGGTAGGGCGAGCCGGGGCCGACGCGCAGCGCATTGCCGGCGGGCTCGGCGGCGGCCGCGTCCCGGGCGTGGTCGCGCGTCTCGCCGTGAAGCGCGAGCTGCGCGGCCACGGGCGGGACTTCCACCGGCGGGACCGCCGCGGACCGTACCACCGCTGGCAGGACCACCGCCGCCGGCGCGAAGGCCAGCGCCGCCAGAGCCAGGACGCGGGGCATCACCCCTCCACGCCGAGCGGGTTGCGAAGCAGCCCCAGCTCCCGCCGCCCGGGCGCGGCCGCGCGATGCTCTTGCAGGTCGCGCCAGAGCACGTACGCCACGATCCCGCCCGCCACCGCGGGGAGGATCGTGCCCCACGAGAAGTAGGCGTAGGTCCCGAACTGGGCGATCACGTGCTCGCCGATCATCGGCGGCGTGAACGGCTCGATCTTGATCGCGGCGTTCGGGTCCAGGTCGTGGCCGAACTGGTACAGCCGGCGGCTCATGCTCCAGAAGCCGTAGATCGCGGTCCCCGTCATCGCCGCGAGGGGGACCGCCGAGGCCCACCACCGGCGCACGAACGCCGCCGCCGCCGTCATGACCGCGATTGCGCCGAACAGGATCGGGAGCGCGTCCAGCTCGACGAAGAAGTCCTCGTCGATCTCCGCCATCCCGATGTAGTGGTTGAGCAGGTTGAGCTCGGTGATGTCGCCGACGATCTTCGTCGGATAGACCACCATCCGGAGCCCCTCCGGGTACTGTACGCTGACCAGCGTCATCCCCCAGAGCGGAAGGAAGATCGACGCGGCCACCAGGATCGCCGCCGTGACCAGCAGGCCGGTCCTAAGCGTGTTCGTCTGCATGCTCTCCTCGCATCGGCGCCCGGGCTCGCGCCTCCGGGCCCCGCCCGGAGGCGCGAGTGGCGCCAGGGTTCAGTGTCCCTCGTGGCCGGCCATCGCGAGCGCGGGCTCGCGGCGCTCGAAGCGCATCTCGCCCTCGCCGTTGTCGTACATCGTCAGACGCATCCCGCGCGGGACGACCTCGATGTAGCCCTGCATCTCCTGGTGGAGCGCCGAGCAGAAGTTCGTGCAGTAGTACGGGTAGACGCCGTACTTGTCGGCCACGAACTTCACCGTCTTCGTCTCGCCGGGGTCGATCACGACGTTCTTGTCGTACTCGGTGATGCCGAAGCCGTGGATCTCGTCCTGCTGCTGCTCGGCGTTCGTGATGTGGATGATGACCGTGTCACCCTCCTGTACCTGGATCCGGCCGGGCTCGAAGTAGGTGCGGATCGCGTAGACCCACGCCTCGACCGTCCGCGTGCGCGCGTTCCGCACGACCTTCGCCTCCGACGGGCTCCAGATCGCGTTCGGGTTGCGGTTCTCCTCCTTCGGGTAGAACTCGATCGGCTTGAGCACGTCGCGGTGCACCAGCTGCGCGAAGTGCGGCTCCGGCTCCGTGAACGCCTCGTAGAGCATCGTCATCCGATCGCCCGTCTTGATGTCGATCAGCTGCGAGCTCTCCGGGATCGACGGCCCGACGCTCAGGTGCCGGCCCTTCGAGAGCTTGTTCATCGCGACCAGGTAGTCGCCGCGCGGGTTCTTGGTGTCCCCGTGGGCCGTGACCAGGTGGCCGATGTTGAAGTGCACCGGGATCTTCTGCAGAACCAGCGACTCGGGGTCCGTCCCCGGCGCGTACGGCGGCAGCTTCCACTTCACGACCGCGCTCTCGACGAAGAGCGAGGTGTACGCGTTACCGCGGCCGTCGAACTGCGTGTGCAGCGGGCCGAGCCCGACCGGGACCTCCATGACGACGACCTGGTCGTAGTCCAGGACCGGGATCCCGTCCTCGTGGCCGGAGAACGCCTTCGCGTCGATCGCCTTCTTCAGCTTCTCCCAGGAGTAGATCGTGACCGTCGGCGAGAGCTTCCCGGAGCAGATGATGTACTCGCCGCTCGGGTCCACATCGACACCGTGCGGGCTCTTCGCGCACGGGACCAGGTACATCACGCCCTCGACCTCGGCCGGGTCGAGGACCGGGACGCCGGAGATCCTCCTGCCGCGCCCCTCACGCACCGCGCGCTCGGCCGCACGCCAGTTCACCACCGCCACGTAGTCGCGGTCGCGCTGCGACGCCGTGATCTCCAGCTTCCCCGTCGCCCGCTCCGCGTTGTAGCTCGTCCAGAACGCCCAATCCACCGACGGGCCCTTACCGGTCGCGCCCAGGTCCCAGTTGAACGGCGGCGTCAGGATCTGCCAGCCGATCGACATCTCGCCGCTGTTGGGGTCGATCTTGATCCCCGTGACCGCGCCCTTGTACTTCGTCGCGTAATCCTCGACCGGCTCGTACCGCTGCGGGACCGGCACGCTGAAGCGCGTAGCCACCAGCGCGTACTCGGTGTTGTCCGTCACCATCGACGAGCCGTGGTTCCCCATCGTGTTCGGGATCGGCCCGATGATCTGCTTCGTCTTGAAGTCCCGCAGGTCGATCCGCGCGACGCGGTTGTTCGCGTTGTCGTTCACGAAGAGCCACCGGCCGTCGTAGTCGCCGTTGGTCTTCGACAGGGCGGGGTGGTGCACGTCGCCCCACGTGTAACCGCCCAGCATCGCCTTCGTCTCTTCGTCGAAGCCGTAGCCGGTCCCGGGGTACGGCGTGAAGACCGGGATCGTCGCGATGTGCCGCATCGACGGCACGCCCGCCACGAAGATCTGTCCCGAGTGCCCACCCGAGTAGAACAGGTAGTACTCGTCCAGGTCGCCGGGTTTGATGTACGTCCGTAGCGCCGCCGCCTGGACGTCGGCCGTCGCCATCACCTGCTCGCCCGGCACCGTCGGCCGGCGGTCACCCAGCGTGGCGATCCACGCCACGACGACGACGGCGACCACGCCCACCACGATCGAGCCAATCGTCCGTTTGTTCATCATTGCCTCCGAGGAGTTGTGTTGTCCGGGCGCTCGATGCGCCCTGTGGTCTCGCCCGACGTCGCCGCTACTCCACGACCTCGAGCGTGCCGACCATCCCGAGCGCCGCGTGCGGGTCGCACTGGAACCCGTAGGTCCCCGGCTCCATCGAAACGACCACGTCGTAGGTCTGCCCGGGGAGCTGCAGGTACGGGCCGACCTCCGGGAGCCGCGTCTTCACGCTCGCCTGATCCGCGGGGAACGAGACGTTGTGGACACCCGACACGAGCTTGAAGCGAAGCACATCCCCGCGTCGCGCGCGGATTTCGCTCGGCTCGAAGTAGTTGCCGGCTCCGTCGGTGACCATCGCCACCTCGATCACGGTGCCCGTTGGTGTCACCGCCGCCTCCGCCTTCGCCGCCGGCATCGACGCCGCCGCGCCGCCCGCGTTCGCCCCCGCGGGCGCATCCGCCCCACACCCCGCCATCACCACCGCCGCGGCGAGGAGCCATCCGGTCGCTTTCATCCCGTCCTCCTGTGTTCGGTCTCTCAGTGCGGCGCTCACTCGGCCGCCGGGGAAATATCATTTGGGGGTGATAAATAGCGGCGCGCCCCGCCCCCGGCAGTCGGGGAACGGAGGAACTTTGGTAGGGAATTGCGGAAGGGATCTGTAGGGAATTCCGCTACGCGATGGATAAGGGCGGGTGTGTGATTTTCGTCACAGCGCCGTGGGGAACGGGCGGCTACGTTCGGGGGCGAGATGAGACTCGTTCTCAACGATGACGCGAGGGCCAACCGGGCGAGGGGACCGGATGAGAGTGAGCGCGAAGGCAGCGCGGCTGCCGTGGACGGGGGAAAAGAGATGAGCGGGACGGCGCGTGTGACGCCGGCGCCGGCGCCCGGCTCGCCCCTTTCCGGGGCCTTCCCGGCTGCCTCGCCGGCGCCGGGCGGCCTCGCCGCGGCCAACTCGCCGCCGTTCCGCCTGCCGGGCGAGCACTTCGCGGCCGCGCTCGCGTTGTGGGGTGTGGGTGCGGTGGGGCTGGTGTGGGTGGCGCCGCTGGTCGCGCTGGGGATGTTCCCGTTGCCTCAGGTGGTCGGCGTGACGCACCTCTTCACGTTGGGTTGGATCACGACGTCGATCCTCGGCGCGCTGTACCAGTTCCTGCCGGTGGCGCTGCTGCAGGCGATCCGATCGCAGCGCGTCGCGCACGTGGGGTTCTGGCTGTACGTGCCGGGGCTGCTCGCGTTCGTGGGTGGACTGGTCGGCGGCGAGCGTCCGCTGTTGCTGGGGGGCGCCGTCGCGTTCGCGACGGGGCTCACGCTCTTCGTCGGGAACCTGGGGGCCACGCTCGCGAAGGTGCGGAAGCGGGACCTGACGTGGTGGTCGCTCGCGGGCGCGGGAGTGTTCCTGCTGGCGACGATCGGGCTGGGGCTCACGCTGGCGGTGAACCTGGGGTCGGGCGTGCTGGGCGAGCATCGGTTCCTCGCGCTGGGCGTGCACATGCACGTGGCGCTCGCGGGGTGGGTGCTGCTGGTGATGATCGGCGTCGCGCGGCACCTGCTCCCGATGTTCCTGCTGAGCCACGGCGCGAGCGAGCGACCGGGGCGGCTCGCTGCGACGCTGGTCGGGGCGGGCGTGCTGACGCTCGCGCTGCTGCACCACGTCGTGCCGGTCGTGATGTTCCGGGTCGCGGCGATCGTGATCTGGGTGGGCGCCGCTGCGTTCCTGGTGCAGGGCGAGCTGTACTTCCGCCACCGGATCCGCCCGCAGCTCGACCCGGGGATGCGGTTGGCCGGCGCGTCGCTCGCGTTCCTTGCGCTGGCGCTGCTCCTGGCGCCGGCGGCGCTGTGGACGGGGCTGTCGGCGCCGCGGGTGGTGACCGCGTACATCGCCGCGGCGGTGCTGGGGATCAGCCTGTTCGTGGCGGCGCACTACTACAAGATCCTGCCCTTCCTGGTCTGGTACCACCGGTTCGGCCCGTTGGCGGGGAAGCGCCCGGTGCCGCGCGTCGCGGAGCTGTACCGTGCGCGGACGGCGACGGTCGCGGGCGTGCTCCTCGTGAACGGCGCGCTCGGGATCGTCGTCGCGACGCTGCTGGGCGCGGGCCTCGTCGCGCGCCTCGCGGCGGTGGCGTATGCGGCGGGCGCGGCGGTCGTGATCGGGCAGATGGCGGCGATCGCACGGAGGAGGCCGGAATGAGCGAGGAGAGACTCGACGCGGCGTGGGAGGCGCTCCGCGGGGTGATCGACCCGGAGATCGGGCTGGACATCGTCACGCTCGGCCTGGTCTACGACCTCAGGCTCGAGGACGGCGTGGTCGAGATCACGTACACGCTGACGACGCCGGGGTGTCCGATGGAGCGGCACATCACGAACGGGATCCTCGCGGTGCTGGGCGCGCTACCCGGCATCGAGGAGATCCGCCCGAACCTGGTCTGGGAGCCGCGCTGGCACCTGGGGATGATCGAGGAGGGCGCATGGGAGCGGAGATGAACGGACCCGGCACGAGCCGGGGCGGGCACGGCGGCCCGATCAGCGCCGGGGACCGCGTGTCGTCGGTGATCGCGCGGGACGAGCGGCTGATCGACGTTTTCACGTCGCTCTCGCCGGCGTTCGAGCGGCTGCGCAACCCTGCGATGCGGAAGGTGATGTCCCGGCTGGTGACCGTCGAGCAGGCGGCGCGGATGGCGGGGGTGGATCCGAACGAATTGGTCGCCCGGCTGAACGCGGCGGTGGGGGCGGGGGAGGGGGGCGGAGGCGACGCTGGAGCCGCGGGGGCGTCGGCGTCGGATGCAGCGGCGTCCGCGAAGCCGGGGGCGTCCGAAGCGAGCCCGGCGACGGCAGCGAGCGCGGCCGACGCGCACACCGCGCCCGCCGGGCCGCCCCCGGCGCTGGCCCGCATCCCCGAAGACCTGATCGTCGACCTCGACGTGCGCGACGACCTCCGTCAGGGGCGGGAGCCGTTCAGCAAGATCATGGCGACGCGGCGGTCGGTCCCCGCGGGCGGCGTGCTCCGGCTGCGGGCGATCTTCGAGCCGGTGCCGCTCTACGCGGTGATGTCCAAGCAGGGCTTCGCCCACTGGACCGAGCGGTTCGCCGAGGACGACTGGCGAGTCTGGTTCTACCCGGCCGAGGCCGAGGGGGCGAGCGCCGGGGCGGCACCCGGCGGCGCCCCCGCGGAGGCGGAGCCCGCGGACGCGGGGAGCGACGACGTCGTCGTCCTGGACGTCCGCGGCCTCGAGCCGCCCGAGCCGATGATGCGAACGCTGGAGACGATCGAGCGGCTGCCGCCGCATGCGACGCTCGTGCAGATCAACTCCCGCGTGCCGCAGTTGCTGCTCCCGCTCCTCGAGGCGCGCGGCTACGCAGCCGAGGTGCGCGAGGAGACGCCCGGCGTCGTCCGGGTC
Organism: uncultured bacterium; assembly: GCA_937889645.1. Taxonomy (GTDB): domain Bacteria; phylum Gemmatimonadota; class Gemmatimonadetes; order Longimicrobiales; family RSA9; genus CALBZE01. The sequence goes on along the minus strand of CALBZE010000064.1, from coordinate 13,732 downwards.
TTCATCCGCCGGAGGGTGGATGGGTGAGCCCGGGGCGCATGCCCCGGAACGACCGACAACTCAGAATCAGGAGGAGAACGTGTCCGAGAACACGACGCGTGAGCTCGACGTGCGGGTGATCCCGCCGCGGGAGAAGCATCCGACGATCTTCCAGACGTTCCTCGCGCTGGCGCCGGGGGAGTCGTTCGTGCTGGTGAACGACCACGATCCGAAGCCGCTGCGCTTCCAGTTCGAGTTCCAGTACCCGGGGCAGTTCGGCTGGGAGTACCTGGAGCAGGGCCCGACCGTTTGGCGGGTGCGGATCTCCCGGCAGGGGGCGTAATGCGGCTCGCACTGAGCTCGGCGGCCGCACCCGACGCGACCTTCGACGAACTCCTCGCCGCGTGCGCGCGGCGAGGATTCGCCGCCGTCGAGCTGGAGGTCGGGCACGCGCACGGGGTGTCGCCGTCGGCCGGGCCGGCCGCGGCACTGTCGGCCGCGGTGCGGGCGACGAACGCGGGGATCGGGATCGCCGCGCTGCGGCTCGACGACCTCGCCGCCGTCGCGGACCCGGGCACCCCACGCCTCGCCGTCGCGCTCGGCGCGCCCGTGGTCGTGCGGATCGACGCGGAGGCAACGGTGTTCGACGGCAAGGCCGAGGGCTCCGACGGCGACGTCGCCTCGATCATCCGGGCCGCGGCGCCGCGCTTCGCCGAGACCGGCGCCACGCTGCTCCTGGCCTGCCGGGGGGACGCGGCGGAGATCGAGCGTCTACGGCTCCTGGCCGAGGCGGCCCCGCCGGGGACGGTGGGGCTCGCCTGGGACGTCGCGCCCGACGACCCCGGACTCAAGGTGCCTGGTGCCGTGCTCGCCGCGGCCGACGACCGGATCCGCCACATCCGGTTGTACGGCGGCGGCCCCGAGGCGATCGGGCAGGAGGGGATCGGCGTCGGCCGCCTCATGAGCGCCCTCGCCCTCTCGGGCTACTCCGGCGCGCTCGCGCTCGCGCCGAGCGATCGCCGCTACAGGTACGCCTGGGGGGCGTGGCTCGGCCGCAGAGGTGGCTGGGGGTGCGGGAGCAAGGCCGGATCGGACATGGTGGTCCTCGAGAGCGAAGTGGAGAAGGGATGAGCGACGAGAAGCGCGTGGTCCTCGACGTGCGGCCGGTGCCGCCCAAGGACCGTTTCGAGACGATCATGGGCGCCTACGAGGCGCTCGAGCCGGGGCAGGTCCTCGACCTGACGGTGGACCACGACCCGGAATGCATGTATTACACTCTCATGGCGACGCATGGCGGCGAAGCGTTCCGCTTCGATTACCTGCTGCGCGGTCCGGTGGACTGGCGCGTCGAGGTGCGGAAGCTCGCGCCATCGTCGACGGAGTCGGACGGCGCGGGTTGACCGGGAGAACTGGGAGGTGCGGTGTACACGCTGGTTCGCAGGTTCATCAAGACGGGGATCGTGTTCCTGTTCGCCGGCCTCGCGGTGGGCGGCTACATGCTGATCCGCCGGGAGCTGTTCGGCGCGTGGCCGCACCCGCACCTCGTTTCCGCCCACGTGCACGCGGTGCTCGTGGGCTTCGTGATGTTTCTGATCCTGGGCGTCGCGCTCTGGCTCTTCCCGCGCGCCGAGAAGGGAGACCCGCGGTATCGTCCCGGCCGCGTCGAGGCGGCATATTGGATCCTCGTCGTGGCGACCGCGGCGCGGTTCCTGGCGGAGGGCGCACGAGCGTGGAGCAATGCGCGCGCACTCGCCTGGGTCGTGGTCGTTGGCGGCCTGGGGCAGATCGCCGGGCTCGCGCTCTACTTCTGGACGATGTGGTCGCGGATCCGGCCGGTCGGGAGCCACCTTCGCGAGGCGAAGGGGGAGAGGTTCTGAGCGCCGTGACGTCGCCGCGCCGCGTCGCCAGCGGGAATTCCGACGAACGCTGATGGAGGAGCGATGTCGCTCTATTACCTGAACGTGACGGTGCACGTGCTGGCCGCCCTCCTCTGGCTGGGGGGGATGTTCTTCCTCGCCGCGGTGGGCGCGCCGGTGCTGCGCAAGATCGAGCCGGCGGGGCTGCGCGCGCAGATCTTCGAGGCGATCGGGCGGCAGTTCCGCCACGTCGGCTGGATCACCATCGCCGTGCTGCTGGTCACCGGCGTGCTGAACCTGCACTTCCGGGGCGTGCTGTCGTGGCGAGTCCTCGGCGACGCCGCGTTCTGGGCGACGCGCTACGGCCACGCGCTCGGATGGAAGCTCGCGGCGGTGACGGTAATGGTGGTCGTGAGCGCGCTGCACGATTTCTGGTTGGGCCCGCGCGCGTCGGTCGCGGTGCCGGGGAGCCCCGAGGCGATCCGGCTGCGCACCCGCGCCGCGTGGCTCGCCCGGATCAACGCGATCGTGGGGCTGATCCTCGTGATCGCCGCCGTCCGGCTCGCTCGCGGAGGTTGAGGTGCGCCAGGACGTGGTCGAAGTGCTGAGGCGGCTCCCGCTCTTCGCGGGACTGAGCGACGCCGCGATCGGCGCGGTCGCGGAGCGGACCATCCTCCGAACGGTGCGTCGCAACGAGCTGCTCTTCCGCAAGGGCGAGCCGTGCCACGGGCTCTACGTCGTGGTCGAGGGGAAGGTGCAGGTGTACCGCTCGAGCCCGGACGGGCGCGAGCAGGTGCTGCACGTCGAAGGGCCGGGGCGCCCGCTGGCCGAGGTGCCGCTCTTCGACGGCGGACCGTACCCCGCGTCGGCGCGGGCGCTGGAGGACGGCCGGATCCTGTTCCTCCCGCGCGAGGCGTTCCAGGCACTCTACCGCGGAAACCCCGAGATCGCCGACGCGGTGATCCACGACCTGGGGCGTCGCCTGCGGCGGATGGTCGGGCTGGTCGAGAAGGTCACGCTGCTGGACGTCCCGGCGCGGGTCGCGGCGACGATCGTCGAGGCCGCCGAGACGGCGGGCGTCTTCCGCGACGGCGGCACCTTCATCGTCGCGCAGACGCAGGAGGAGATGGCGCGCGGGCTCGCGACGACGCGGGAAGGCGTCGCCCGCGCGCTCGCCCGGCTCCGCAACGAGGGTATCATCGAGCAGGAGGGCGCTCGCATCCGGATCCTGGATGCGGCAGCGTTGGACGCGGCCGCACGCGGCGTCGCACGGGGCGGTCGCACTGCGGGCGACGGCCGTGGCCGGAGGGGGTAACGTGGACGCATACGTTCGACGGTTCATTCGCGCGAGCCTCGCGTGGTTCGGCGCGGGCGTGCTGATGGGGGTGGGCATGGCCGTCCATCCGCCGCTCATCGTCATCCGCCCGGCGCACGTTCACGCGAACCTGCTCGGCTTCGTCAGCATGATGATCTTCGGGGTCGCATACCATGCGATCCCGCGATTCACGGGCGCGCCGCTGCACAGTCGACGGCTGGCGCTTACCCACGTCTGGGTCGCCAACGCCGGTCTGGCGCTCCTCGTCGCCGGATGGATCGTACGAGGGTTCGGCAGCGGCATCGGAACGCCGCTCATCCACACGGGGGCGGCGACGAGCGCGGCATCGGCCGCGCTCTTCATCTACAACCTCTGGCGGACGCTGGACGCGGCGCCGCGCCTCCCCGGCCAGGCCGGGCACGGGCGTGCACCGATCCAATCCGCCGTGACCGGGGGCAGATCATGACACCGGAAGAGAGGATCCCGGCGACGATGACGGTGAACGAGGCGATCCGCCTCTACCCGCAGACCGTCGCCGTATTCAATGCGTTCAACATCGATTCCTGCTGCGGCGGCGCGGCGACGATCGAGGAGGCGGCGCGCCGCGACGGCGCCGATCCCGACGCGCTGCTGGCCGCGCTGCGTGCCGTGCTGGAGGAGGTGGCGTCGTGAAGGTGTTGCCGGAAGGCCCGAGCGCGCCGGCCGGCGCGCGCCCCGCGACCGCGATCCTGCACGATGACCCGAACGTGCGCGTCGTCGCATTCCACGTCGCGCCGGGGCAGGAGATCCCGCCACACAAGAACCGCTCGACCGTCATGGTCCACGTGGTCCGTGGGCGCGGACGGTTCCGGGGCGAGGACGGGGAGGCGGTGCTGGAGGCAGGGCGCTCGGCGGTTTACGCGCCGGGCGAGCTCCACGCGATCGCGGCCGACGGCGAACCGCTGTCGTTCCTGGCCATCATCGCGCCGAGGCCGTCATGAGCGGGCGTGAGATGATGGGGCGCTCGGTGGTCGATGCGCGCCCCGGGCACCGCGCATTGCTGCGGACGTTTCGCGAGTTCGGCGTCGTCGCGCCGGACGGCGAGTTGCGGGAAGACCCTGACGCGCTCCGCGGCGCCGTCGCTTTCCTCCGCCACGAGCTGCTCCCCTTCGCGCGAAGGGAAGAGGAGGCGCTCGAGCCGGGGAGCACGCGCCACGAGGGCGTGTCCTTCGAGCATGCGTTCCTGGCCGCGGAGATCGACGCGTTCGCAGATGCCGTGGCCGCGCTCCAGTCGCTCCCGGCCGAGCCATCCCGGGAACGGGACGAGGCCCGGTACCGGGTGCTGCGGGCCGCGCATCGGATCGAGGCGGCGCTCGAGCTGCACGTCCAGAAGGAGGAGGACGAGAGGGGCTCGGCCGGGTCGGTGGAGGCGCAGCGGGAGACGATTCCGGTCGCGTCGTTTCGCGTCACCGAGCGCGCCCGCTGGAGCGACGTGGATGCCGCCGGGATCGTTTGCTACGGCGCGTATCTCCGTTTCTTCGAGCTGGCCGAGACGGAGCTGTTCCGGGCGGCTGGGATCCCGACGCCCGTGCTCGCCGACCGCCACGGCCTCTGGTTGGTGCGTCGGCGCGTCGAATGTGATTTCCATCAGCCCGTCCGACTCGACGCGGAACTGGAGATCCACGCCTTCGTGCCGGCGATCGGACGGACCTCCCTCGAGCTCGGGTTCGTGGCCCGGCGCGTGGCGGAGGGCGACGTCGCAGCAAGGAGCCGGTACGTGCTCGTGGCAGTCGACCGGGAGCGCTTCCGGCCGGTGCCGATCCCGGACGCCGTCCGCGAGGCGCTCGCCGCCTTTGCGATCGTCCGCGAGCCGACAGGGGCACCGACGGGCGCGTGATCCGCAGCTCATCTCCTGAGCTGTCCGAGAAGTCCGACCGCGGTGGCGCTCCATGCGGCGAGCGCGAGGACGCCGACGCCGCGGGCGAGCGGCTCGAGCGGCGGCCAGCCCAGCGCCTCGCCCAGACGAAGCGTTGCAACGGCGTACATCCCGAGCGGGAAGACCATGCTCCAGTAATTCAGGTCGTACCGGAGCGGGACCCGTCGGGCGACGTGGCGCCACGCGCCGAGCACCAGGAGGAGCGGGATCCACCACGTGGCCGTCGCCCAGAAGAGCAGGGTGAATCCCTTGAGGAAGGGGAGGATCTCCTGGAGGAATGCCCACGTTGGCGCACGGAGTACGAGGAGCGAGCCGGCCAGGGTGGTGATCGCGACCGCGCCCATGTTGATCCAGTAGGGGGGCGTGAGCTTCTCCGGGTCGAACGGGAAGAAGAGGAAGCGGTGGATGATCCAGGAGATCAGGACGATGTAGAGCATGCAGCCGAGCAGGAAGAGCGCCGTGGTGAATCCGAGGACGGCGGCCTCCGGCGCCGCGAGGGTGGGCGCGAGGAGCGTGCCGAGGATCGAGACCGCCTGCGTCGCCACGACGATGAGCATCCAACTGCCGCTGATCGCCTCTTCCGGGCGCGGTTTCTCGCGCCCCACCGTCATGAGCGTGAAGAACGTGTAGATCAGGATCAACCAGAGGAGGGTGCCCAGGATCCAGAGGGCCAAGGCGACGTCGGCGCGTGCGGTGAGGCCGAGGATCTCGCTCCCGAGGACGCAAGTCCCCGCCACGGCCGTGAAAAGTCCGGGCGCCGTGGCGTGCGACCGGAGATCGGCCCGGACCCGCTCGGGCGCGCGGGCCAGCCGAAGGATCGTGAGCGCGGCGATGAGCAGGTAAGCCGGGATGTTGAGCGCGAGGAGGAACCAGGCAACCGCCGTGAGCCCCGTGAGATTCGCCGCGATCGAGACGATCCCCGTGGCCATGACGATCGAGAACGCGGCGGGCGGCAACGCCGCGACCCGACTCCCGATCGGGCGGCGAGCCCCGGTCCGCCCCTGCCGGGGCGAGGTGGCGGGCTGCGATGGCCTCACCGGTCGAGTGCGTAGAGGTACCGGAGGAGCCCCACGTTGAGGGCGAGGCACGCCAGGCTCACCAGCGCGGCAGGCGTGGCAATCCCGGAATCTCCGCCCAGATATGCGTTCATGGTCGCCGTGAGCAGCCAGAGCTGGAGGACGTCCAGGATCAGCACGATGCAAAGGATCCCGGTCACGATGGTCGCGCGTTGGGCGCGTCCGGGCGGAGTAAGCCACGTCATGTGGTGCGCCTCTCGATCCCCGTGGCGTAGACGACGCCGTCCCTGACGTCGAGCACGATCCGCGGCAGCGGCCGTTCGGGCGGCCCGGAGACCGGGCGCCCGGTCTCGAGGTCGAAGTTTCCGTTGTGGCAGGGGCAGTGCAGCCGGCCGCGCGCGGGCTCCGCGATCACCGGGCAGAGCAGGTGTGTGCACGCCCGGTCGTATGCGACGAGGCGATCCTCGCCCAGCCGTACCAGGACCGCCTCGTCTCCGGGGCCGGGGTAGGAGAAATTCAGGACGCCGCCGATGGGGATCTCGGCGAGCGGGGCGACCGGTCGGACCGGCGGCACCGCCGGGCGCCGTCCGAGCAAGTCGTCCAGGACGATCCAGACCTGCCCGGCCGCCAAGCCGGCGCTCACGAGGACGAGGAACTTGGTGAAGTCGCGCCGTGCGATGTACTCGTCGCGTGGGCGGTCGATCGGGAAATCTCGCCGCCATTTCGGCTGCTCCTCCCACGCCCGGCCGTCCGGCCCGACCGAAAGGCGGTCCTCCGGGCTGCGCACGTCTCCGTTCATATGCCCTCCGCGGTCCTGATCATGCGCCCTCCGCCGTCCAGAGCCCCGAAAGCAGCGCGTCTGCGGCCGCGTCCGAGCGACCCACCGTGGGCTCGTGCATCGCATCCGTGACGTCCACCCGATCCACCGGAGCGTCGACCGGCACCATCATCCAAACCTTGGTCGTGATCGTCTGATTCCCGAACCGGAAGGTGCGGACCGGTCGGGACCGGGGACGGAGCCGGCGGATCTCTTCCATTGTGCCGAACCAGAGCGCGCCGCTGGGGCAGACCGAGGCGCACATCGGCTTCTTCCCGACGGAGGTGCGGTCGTAGCACATGTCGCACTTCATCATGAGGTTCGCCTCGCTGTGCATCTTCGGGATGCCGAACGGGCAGGCAAGGACGCAGTTGTTGCACGCGATGCAGCGCGGCTTGCTCGCGGTCTGCACCACGCCGTCCCCCGTCCGCTTGATCGCGTCGGCGGGGCAGACCTCGGCGCAGGTCGGCGAGTCGCAGTGCATGCAGACGACCGGGACCGTTTGCGGCGACCGCGCGCGGTCGATGAAGTCGAGCTGGATCATGGAGTAGCCCCGGTGCGTGTCGCACTCCATGCACGCCGACACGCAGGCGTTGCAGCCGATGCAGCGATTCGGGTCGATGAAGAACTCGTTCCGTTCGGGGACGGGCATCGGCGGTCCTTTCTCGGGGGATCACTGCGGCGCGTCCACGGGTGGCGGCGCCTCTTCGGCCGGTGGCGCCTCGACCCTGCGCAGCCGCACGGCGCAGACCTTGAACGCCGGGATCTTCGAGATCGGGTCGAGCGCCGGGTTGGTCAGGAGGTTCACGCTCTTCCGCCCCGCCCAGTGGTACGGCACGAAGACGGTGTCCGGCCGGATCGTGCGGACCACCTGCGCCCGGAGCGTGACCCGCCCGCGCCGCGACTCGACGGCGACCCAATCGCCGTCGGTGATCCCGTAACGCTCTGCCAACTGCGGATGCATCTCGACCCGGGGCTCCGGGTAGAAATCCACGAGCGGGCCGATCCGCCGCGTCTGCGTGCCGGAGAGGTACTGCGTGATCACGCGGCCGGTCGTGAGGATGACCGGGAACTCCTCGTCGACGTCTTCGGCCGGCGGCTCGTAGCGCGCGACGTTGAAGCGGGCCTTGCCGTCCGGGAAGTAGAACGGGCCGGCGCCCCGCGCGACGGGGTTCCAGGACCCCGGCTCGAACAGCCGCGGCGTGCCGGGGTGCTCCTCCACAGGGCACGGCCAGAAGACCCCGAAGTGCCGCTCGATCTTCTCGTACGTGATCCCCGAGTAGTCCGCGACGCCGCCTTTGGAAGCCTCGCGCAGCTCGTCGAAGATCTCCCGCGGGCTTCGGAACGTGAACCCTCGCTCCCGGCCCAGCGCCCGGGCGATGTCCTGGATGATCCGCCAGTCCTGGCGGGCGTCGCCCGGCGGGCGCACCGCCTGGTTGATCTTGATGACCCGTCCCTCGACCTGCGTGACCGTCCCCTCGTCCTCCTCCTGGAGCGAGCCGGGGAGCACGATGTCGGCGTGCCGGGCCGTCTCGTTCAGGAAGAAGTCGATGGCGACGTAGAACTCCAGCTTCTCGAGCATCCGCCGTACGAAGTCGGCGTCCGGGAGGGAGACCAGGGGATTGAAGGAAATCGTGAGCAGCCCGCGCACCTCGCCGTCGTCGATCTTGCGGATGATCGTGTAGGCGTCGGCGCCCGGCTGCGGGAGGTCGTCCGGTTCGATCCCCCAGACGCCGGCGACGTAGGCGCGGTGCTGCGGATCGGCGAGGTCTCTGGCGCCCGGGAGCTGGTCCGCCTTCTGGCCGTGCTCGCGGCCTCCCTGGCCGTTACCCTGGCCGGTGATGGTGCCGTAGCCGCACCCCTCTCGCCCGATCCGCCCCGAGGCGAGGACCAGGTTGATCGCGCCGAGCACGTTCTGCACGCCGTTCGAATGGTGCTCGATCCCGCGCGCGTGGAGCATGAAGCTGGTCTTCGCCGTACCCCAGAGCTCGGCGGCCTCGCGGATCCGGTCCTCGGCGATCCCGGTCACCTCCGCCGTACGTCGGGGCGTCCACTCCTTCGCGTATGCGGCCACGTCCTCGAAGCCGACCGTCCAGCGCTCGATGAAGTCGTGATCGAGCCAGTCGTGCTCGATCATGAGGTGCAGGATCCCGTTGAAGAGCGCTGCATCGCGCCCGGGCTTGACGGGGAGGAAGACGTCGCAGGTGCGGGCGATCGGCGTGATCCGCGGGTCCACGACGATGACCTTCGCGCCGCGCTCCCGCGCCTGCCAGATGTAACTCGTCGTGATCGGCGAGCACTCGGCCACGTTCGAGCCGGCGATGAAGATGACCTCGGCGCCGAGCATGTCCGTCCACGGGTTGGCCGAGCGGTCCACGCCGAACGCCATCTTGTTCGCCGCCGCCGCGCTGACCATGCAGAGCCGGCCGTTGTAGTCGATGTTGGCGATCCGCAGGCACATGTGCGCGAACTTCCCGATCAGGTACGCCTTCTCGTTCGTGATGCTCGCGCCGGAGAGGACCGCGAAGGCGTCCCGACCGTAAGTCGACTGGATCCGCTCGATCTCCGACGCCACGCGGCCGATCGCCTCCTCGTAGGCGATGGGGCGGAACCCGCCTGGCGCCGCGTCGTCGCGGGCAAACGAGGTGAGGAGCCGGTCCGGGTGGGCGCTCTGGAGGTAACGGTTCACCCCCTTCGGGCACAGCATCCCGCGGTTGAACGGGAATTCCATCCACGGCTCCACGCCGATGACGACCTCGTCCTTGACGACGAGCTGGAGCCCGCACTGCTGGCCGCAGAAGCAGCAGTGCGTCTTGACGACCCGGTCCGGCTCGACGCCCGCGTCCAGCCGGGCGCCCGTCGGGTAGACCAGGTGCGGGCCGAAGCGGTCGATCGTGCGGTAGAGCGGGGTGGGCGCCGTCGTCATCGATCGACTCCTACGGATGGAAATTGGCCGCGTCCTCCGCCCCCAGCGGACCCTCGCCCATGCCGGGGTTCCCGAATTCCGGCATCGGGTGCGGCGGCGCGGCCGCACCGCGCGATCCGTGCCACAGCCGCCCCTGCGCCAGCGCCAGCAACGCGCGTCGGCACCGGGGGCAGATCCACTGGTAGTGCCCGGCCGCGTTCCCCGGGATCTCGTAGGCGTAGCCCAGCCTGCGCTCGGTCTCGATCAGATCCTCCACCTTCATGCGCGACGTGAAGGCGTGCCCGCACCGCCGGCAGCGCGCGGGATCGCTGAGCACGCCCACCTCCTTGTAGAAGCGGACGCCGAGCTGCGCCGGACGCTGGAAGATGTGGAAGAACTTGCCGAACGGGAGCCAGAGGAGCCCGAAGATGACCGTGACCGCATGCAGGATCGCGAGGAACTGGTACGCGTACCCCTCCATCCACGTGTAGCTGGCTGTCAGCAATAGGCCGGTGATGCTGATCGCGAACAGCACGATGAGCGGCATCATGTCCTGTGCGAAGCTCTGCACGGCCGCCGCGCCGCCGTCCCGCATCCGGCGCCTCATCGCGACCATCACGCCGCCGATCACGAGGAACGCGGACCACACCAGCCCGTGGAAGACGAGGAACGCGAAGAGCGAGTCCGCGGGAAAGGAGATCGTGGGGAAGCCGAACACCACCGTGCGGTACCAGCCGGGCCGGCCCGCGACCGTGTCGAAGTAGAGCCAGCCGAAGACCAGCGGAAACGTGATCAGCCCCGCGACGATGCACCCCCACAGGATCAGCCAGTGCGCCAGCCAGCGCAGGCGGCCCCGCGCCCAGATGAAGCGGTTCAGGGCGATGTCGTCGATCACGTGCCGCGGCCAGCGCAGCAGGTTGTGCCAGACGAACGCCCGCCGGAAGAAGACCTGCCAGCCGCGTCGCCAGTAGAGCGCCGTCGGCGGGCGCTGCAACCACATCGCGTAGCGGTACGTGATTCCGAAGACGGCGAAGAGCGTGGCGAAGGTGTACCCGACGAGCGCCGCGTCGAAATGGTCGAGGCTGCGTGAGCCGACCACGATCAGTACGGCCAGCACCGTCGTGGCCAGCAGCGCCCAGCCGATCGCGCGGCGGACCTCAGCCGACATGGACCGAATTCCGGAGATTCGGTGAATGGACTCTCCCTGCCGGGGGCGGAGCGTGGGCCGGGCGTGCAGGTGCCGTGCCAGGCGAGGGGGCGCCCGGCGGCACGACTCTGCCAAATGCGGAGAGCGAGGGGGCGCCGGCGCGCCCCCGTGATCAGAGCCGCCGCACCAGCTCGACCAGCGAGGCGACGCCGCCGTTCGCGGCAAACGCGATGCGCCCGTCCGCGTCCAGGACGTAGACGAGCGCGGGGTGCGTGATGGCGCCGGTCCGCGCGTCGCGCCGGCGGTTCACGCCCCAGGCGTCCAGCGTCGCCTCGACCTCGGCGATCTCGCCGCCGAGGACATGCGCGTCTTCGCCGAGCCCCCAGCCCTCGGCGATCGCGGGGAGGCGCGACGGCGTGTCGCGCCACGGGTCGAGCGTCACGATCACGGCGGCAGGCGCGCGCTCGGGGTCGGTCTCCCGCAGCTCCGCCTGCGCGCCCAGGACGTCGTGCACCAGCAGCGGGCAGACCGTCTCGCAATGGGCGTAGGCGAAGGTGAGGAGCACGGGCCGGCCGCTGAAGCGGTCGAGCGTGACCACGGTGCCGGTCTGATCGACCAGCTCGAGCGGCGGCGCCGTTCGGTCGAGGCGCCGCTGCTCCGCGGTCGCCGGGTGCGCATTGAAGAATTCTTCGTGGCCGCCCCCGCCCGAAGCGCGGATCCCCAGGGAGACGGCCACGAGGACGCTCGCCAACCCGATGGCGCCCAGCGCCAGACGCCCGTCGCGCGAGCGCCAGACCGCGCGGAGCCCGGCCACCACGTCACGACGCCAACCGGCGAACAGCACCGCGAGCATCCCGAACGGCGAACCGATCAGCGCGACCCACCCGCCCGCGTCGGGGAGGCCATCGTCGTAGATCCCGAAGCACGCGGCGCGGGTGCGCGCCAGCCACTCGGGCGTCGCGCCCCGCACGGGCCAGAGGGCGAGCGCCCACCACGCAACCGTGACGACGAGGATCGCCCCGAGGGCGATCAGCGGAAATATCGAAACTCGGCCCTCCTCCTCCCGGGCGCGCCTGGGAGGAGGAGCCACTTCCAACCTGTTCACGACTTCACCCGACCTTCCAGACGAAAGACAACATCTTGAAGTTGGCGAAGAAGTATAGCGCGAACGCGGCAAGGAAGACAAAAACCAGGATCATCGTCCCCGGCGCCGGGCCGAGCCGGCCGTGCTCCACCAGGTTCGCCTCGTCCTCCTCAGACAGCGGCCGCGGGGGATTCAGAAGGCCCTGAGGCAGTCCGTGCATGGGCATTGGGTAGCTCTCCTTCCTTGATCGGTTCACCGAAGAAGACGGACCAGACCGTCACCAGGATGTAGATCCCGCCGCCGACCGCGGCGGTCAGCCCGCCCAGCGCCATGATCCCCATGACCAGGTCCACGGCCGGATCGAACTGCAGGTCGAACGGCGCGCTCGAGAACGTGATGTCCCAGTGCCGGCGCGGCACGCCGAAGCCGCCGGCGAAGGACATGAAGATCGAGAAGACCAGCATCCCGCCCGCGAAGAGGTACGGCTGGATCTTCGCCAGCGGCCAGAACGCCACCTTCTTGCGGAAGATGAGCGGGATCAGGTAGTAGGTGAGCCCCATGAACGCCATCGCCGTCCCGCTCACCACCGTCGCGTGGAAGTGGCCGGGCGAGCGCAGCGTGTTGTGCACGATGATGTTGATCTGCTCGGTGCCGATCGTCACACCCGTGATCCCGCCGACGAAGCCGAAGACGACGACCGAGAAGACCAGCGAGCTGAAGCCGGGGTCGCCCCACGGGGCCTTCCGGATCCAGCCGAACAGCCCCTTCGTCACGCCCCGCAGCCGCTGGCCCAGCTCGACGCCCGCGGGGACCGTGAAGCCGTGCAGCATGCTCGCCAGCACCGCCATGTACATGAAGTAGCTGGTGTTGACGACCTTCCACGCCGGCGACATCCCGGGGTCCACCAGCAGGTGGTGCGCCGAGGCCATCGAGATGAATAGGATGTACAGAACGAAGGCCGTGCGGCTCAGCTTCTCGTTCAGCACCACCGAGCCGACCGTCAGCGCGCCGAGCAGGTACCACACCGAGACCATCGCCGCCACGTTGATCTGCTGCGACGAGTGCCCGAGCGCCCACCAGATCAGCCGGTAGATCTGCGGATCGACCTCCATGAGCCCGAGCGACCAGAGGAAGGTCGGGATGTAGACCGCCGCGCCGTGCAGCAGCGTGATCACCGCGATGATCGCCGCCGTCATCGCCCCGAACGTGATGAGCGGCATCGAGCCCTCGTACGTCTTCTCCCGCTTCGCCACCACCAGCGTCGCGAAGAAGAGACCCGTGACGATCAGGGCGCCCACGGCGAAGAGGATGACGCCCAGGTAGTACAGCGGGTGCGCCTTCAGCGGGACGTACGAGGTGTAGAGCACGTCCGCCTTCCCCGTCCACATCATCCACTCCGTCAGCACCGCGCCGGCCACCATCAGCCCGAAGGCCAACCACCCCAGCTTCGGCGCCGCGATCCGACTGTTCAGCACCGGACCCGACGTGAAGTAGAGGATCGCCATCTCGAAGAACAGGATGAAGAAGATCAGCATCGACATCCCGTGGACCGTCAGGATCCGGTAGAACCAGACCACGTCCAGCAGGTGCACCACCTGCCAGCGCGTGAGCAGGACCAGGATCGCAGCGATCCCGCCGATGATGAGCGCGATGGTCGCCGCCACGGCGTTCGCCCGCATGAGCAGCTCCGCCTGGCGA
>CALBZE010000063.1 GCA_937889645.1 uncultured bacterium | reverse complement strand
CCCGCGTGGCGGGGGCTGCTGCGCGGCGGGCGGCGGCTGTGGGGTGGGGGCGGGGGGGGCGTGGGCGCGGACGCTTCGCCTGGCGGGCGCGGCTGCACCCAAGTGCACAACCGACGCTGAACGCATGTTTCTTGTGCGGTTGGGTGGCTATAGGCCACCCAACCGCACAACGAAATCCGCCCGCCCGAGATGATTGTGCGATTCGGTGCCTATGGATGACCGAATCGATCAATCGTTCACGAAAAGGGGATGGTTGTGCGATTGGGGACTGCGGCGGGTGGTGGCCGGGCGGGACCGGAGGCGGCGTCCGGGAGGCGGACCGATTGCACGGCCAGGGCGCCGTCGACCCGGGACCAACACTTCCTGCAGACAGAGCGCGATAGATTTTGGGTGAAGGATGTAACGCGCGGTTGGAAGCCGAGTTGCGATCATCGGGGGTGCGGCGACCGTCCCATCCTGACATGCCACCGCAATAGCGTGTGGGGACAGATCGGGCCGCCGCTGGGCAGCACCGCACGACCGCGGCCCGGACGCCGGGCCAGCCCTTCGATCTACCGGCTCACGAACGCCCGTGCCTGTAGCGGAGAGCCCCCTGACACCCTACCCCCGAACCCCAAGCCCCAGGCCCCGAGCCCTGAGCCCCGAGCCCTGACACCCCACACCCCACACCCGACACCCCACACCCCACACCCGACACCCCACACCCCACACCCACCCCCCACCCTTGCCCCCTCCACGCGCCCCCCCTATCATCCGCCCCCGACGACAGGGGTGCTGGCGGGCGACCGCCGGCTGAGATCATACCCTTCGAACCTGATCCGGATAATGCCGGCGCAGGGAAGTCGTGGCGAACTCGGCCTCCTGGCCCGACCTCCAGCCTTCCGGTCGTCGTGTGTCCATACCCTTCGCCGACGAGCGGAAGGCTTCGCGCGAACCGTCCTCGCCGTCCTTCCCGTCGGCCGACTTCGAGGCGGCGCTGGCCGCCGGAGGAGGATCGCGAAATGAGCACGGTCGAGAGCCGCACCATCCCCGCGTCCGCGTTCGAGAGCGCGGGGCCCTTCACGGCGCACCTCTTCGAAACCGTTCGACCGATCTGGGACGCGCAGCTCGAGCACCCGTTCGTCCGCGGCCTGGCCGACGGGACGCTCGAGGAGGCGCGGTTCAAGAACTGGGTACGCCAGGACTACGTCTACCTTCGTGAGTATTCGCGGATCTTCGCCTGGGCGGTCGCCAAGGCGACCGATCTCGAGACGATGGGGTGGTACGCCCATGTGCTGCACCTGCTCCTCAACGTCGAGATGGGGCTCCACCGCGGCTATGCCGAACGGTTCGGGATCTCCCGCGAGGAGCTCGAGGCCGAGGAGATGTGGCCGACCAACCGCGCGTACACGGACTTCCTCGTACGCACCGCCGCGGACGGCGACCTGGCCGACCTGACGTCGGCGCTCCTCCCGTGCGCGTGGGGGTACGCGTACATTGGTCAGACGCTCGCGCGGGCCGAGGCGGCGCCGGCGGACCAGCGCTACGCCGACTGGATCGCGATGTACTCCTCCGCCGAATTCGCCGAGGCGGAGCAGTGGCTCAAGAACCAGATGGAGCGCCTCGCCGACGGCGCGAGCGCGCAGAAGAAGAAGCGGCTCACCGACCTCTTCGTCCTCTCGAGTCGCTACGAGTGGATGTTCTGGGAGATGTGCTACAACGGCGAGGCGTGGCCGGTGTGATGGAGAAGACCGAAACCCTGCGGATCCGTCCCGCGGTCGAGGACGACGTCCCGCTGATCCTGACCTTCATCCGCGAGCTCGCGGAGTACGAGAAGCTACGCCACGAGGCGGTCGCGACCGAGGAGCAGATCCGGCAGTCGCTCTTCGGGCCGCGCCCCTACGCCGAGGTCGTCTTCGCCGAGCTGGACGGCGAACCCGTCGGGTTCGCCCTCTTCTTCCACAACTTCTCGACCTTCGTCGGGAAGCCCGGGTTGTACCTGGAGGACCTCTACGTGCGGCCCGCGTTCCGGGGCCGGGGAGTCGGCAAGCGGCTCCTTGCCCACCTCGCCGCGATCGCGAAGGAGCGCGGCTGCGGCCGCATGGAGTGGTTCGTCCTCGACTGGAACGAGCCCGCGATCCGCTTCTACCGCTCCCTCGGTGCGCGACCGATGGACGGGTGGACCATCTACCGCCTGACCGAGCCGGAGATCGCCGCCCTCGCCGCCGAGAGCGGCGCCTGATCACGTCGACACCGCCGAACGCCTCGCCCGCCTGCTTACCCCATCAACCGCCGCAGCTGCGACGAGTACGTCCGGCTCGCCACGATCCGCGAGCCGTCCGACATCTCGATGAGCAGCCGCCCGCCTTCGTGCGGGAGGATCGCGAGGACGTGGTTCAGGTTGATGATGTGCGAGCGATGGATCCGTACGAAGTCGTCGGGGTCGAGCCGCGTCTCCAGCTCCCACAACCGCGCGCGGATAAGGTAGGTGCGACGTCCGTCGTAGACCGCCACGTAGTCGTCCCGGGCCTCCAGGCGACGGATCTCGGAGATCGGGAGCGGCACGCTTCGCCTGCGGTCCGGAACGAAGAGCCGCCGCAACGGGCGATGAGCGCCGGCGGGGTCGGGCGTCGTCGCGGCGTTGGTTGCGGTCGCTGGCTTGCGTGCGCCGGCGCGGCCGGACGCCGCGGCCGCGACGTTCGCCCGGCTACCGCGGGCCTCCCGGGCGTCAGCCGATCCCGCGCCGCCTGCGGCTCTGGACTCCCCGCCTCGCGCGTGCGCCTCAGACTCCCCGCCTCGCTCCTGCGCGTCGGACTCGCTGCCTCGCCCCTGCGCCTCGGACTCTTCGCCGCGACGCAACCGCAGCACACGCTCGATCGCGGTGCGGAACCGCACCGCCGAGTACGGTTTGAGCAGGAAATCGACCGCGCCGATCTCGAAGGCGCTGACGGCGTACCGCTCGAACCCCGTCGTCACGATCACCGCCGGGCGGTGCCGTGCACGATCCAGCACCTCCAATCCCGTCGCGCCAGGCAGCTCGATGTCGAGGAGGACGAGCTCCGGGCACAGTGCGTCGATCAGCTCTATCGCCGTCGCGCCATCCTCCGCCTCGCCCACCAGCTCGAGGTCGTCGTGCGAGGCGACGAACGCCCGGAGTCGCTCCCGCGCCAGAGGCTCGTCCTCGACGATCAGCGTGGTCACCGCCATGTCGCGCCTCCTCGGCCGCCGATCCGCGGCCAATATAATGCAGGCCATTGGTTGTCGGCCACCGCGATGTAGACGCCGTTCGCCGACACGGCAGGGCGATCCGCCGAACAACACTTGCATGGCACGCGCGTCGGCGCCTGATTGGTCGGCAGCGCTCCCCGAGTTTCCCGTCCCGCGATCGATCCCATCGACAACCGAATCCGACCGGCGTCCGGGCGTCGCCCGGCAGGCCCGGCCGGACGTGACGTGCTGCACGGCGAGGTGGCTATGAGGAAGGTGCAGCCGAACGGATTCACGCTCTACGAGGTCATGCTGGTCCTCGCGCTCGTCGGGATCCTGGCCAGCGTTGCGTTCTGGACCGTGGACGTGACGGACATGCGGCTGGACGGGGCCTCGCGCGAGCTGGGCTTCACCCTGCTCGCGGCGCAGAACAAGGCGGTACTGCGGCAGTACGACGTCCTGGTCCGCTTCGACGCGCAGAACGGCCGAGTTCGCGTGGTCGAGGACGTGGACGGGGATGGCCTCGCGGACGCGGACGAGCCGGCCGTCGAGTGGCACGCGCCCGAAGGAGTGACGTTCGGCCGCGGCTCGGCGCCCGCTCTGGGCTTCGGCGCTACGGCGGTCACGTTTCGCGAGCGCAACGACGCGCCGCAGCTCGTGTTCCATCGCAACGGGAGCGCGAGCGAATGGGGCGGGCTCTACCTGCGATCGTCACGCCCGGGTAAAGGGAATCGGGAGCGGGTCCGCGCGATCGAAGTGGACCGTGGTACGGGGCGTCTGACGTGGTGGCGTTACACGCCGAAAGGATGGGAGCGGCTGTGATGCGTACGGAGAATAGGTACGACTCCGCTCCACCGGCCGCGTCGGCCGCGCCGAGCGGGTTCGGGATCGTCGAACTGTTGGTCGCGATCACGATCCTGGCGTTCGTCGTCCTCGGGATGGGCAGCGCGACGGCGCGTCTCAGTCAGGTCACGTACGCCGGCGCGGACCGCCTCAATGCGGCGGCGCTGGTGGAGGAGCGGGTGGGGTTGATCCTCATCGACCCGGTCTACGATTCGCTCGAGGTCCGGTACGCGGGGACGCAGACCGACCTCCCAGGGCTCCCGGGCGCGACGATGAAAACGGCGATTCGACGGACTCGCCAGACGCAGACGGGCGGGCGCGTGCTCGACTACACGGTCGTCACGGTGACCGTGCAGTCGCCGCACCTGAAGGCCCCGGTATCCCGAACCGTCACGGTTTCGCCGCGATGATGGGCATCGAGCACGGCGCGAATCGGGCAAGGTTCTCGCGGCGGTGTGCCTCATGCACCGGTCACGGGGGCCGGCAAGCCGCCCGGGTGGCCCGGCACATTGCCCATACGGCCCCGAACGCCGCCCCCGCGGCTCGCCGGGTCGGGTTCGAAGCGCGCCCGGGCTTCACTCTCCTCGAGCTGATCGTCTCCATGATCGTCCTGTCCATCGTGATCGGGACGACGCTCAGCTTCATGTCGGCGCAGCGGAACGCATTCGGCACGGGCGCGGCGCGGGCGGAGGTGCTGCGCAACCTGCACCACGCCGTATCGATGCTGGAGCGCGACCTGCGCACGACGGGGACCAACCTGGCGCGGGGTCAGCCGTTCATCGTCTACGGCGACGACGACGTGATCGCGGTGAACGCGGATTACGCGTCGAACCTGGCCGACGACCCGGCGGCGGTCTATTACGACCCCGATGCGCCGAACGAAGTCGTCGCCGCGCTGACTGCGGCGACGCCGGTCACGATCCCGGGCACGGCGTTCGATTACCCCGACACGACGTACACCTACATCGGCGGCCAGCCGAGCTTGGCCGAGCTGCTGATCTTCTTCTTCGCGCCCGACAGCACGACACCGGACACGAGCGACTATGTCCTGTACCGGCAGGTCAACGCCCAGCCGCCGGAGGTCGTGGCGCGCGGCCTTTACCGGTGGGGGGACCGGCCGTTCTTCGAGTTCCTCGCCTTGACGAACCCGAGCGGGACGGCCGGCACGATCGCGCCGATCTCGGCCGCGAATCTCCCGTTGGCGCACACGGCCCGCACGCATCTGGCGCCGGACGATACGCTCCCGGCCTCGCTCATCGACCAGGTCCGCGGCGTGCGCGTGAACGTGGCCGCGTCGGCAAGCGGCTCCGGGGGCAGTCGTTCGGTGTCCACGGTGATCCGGTTCCCGAACGCCGGGCTGCAGACCGAGCAGACGTGCGGATCCCCGCCGCTCGCCCTGCGGCTGGTGAACGGTGCCGGATTCATCGCGAACGGAATCCCGCAGGTCGTGCTCACGTGGGATCCGTCCGAGGACGAAGGCAGCGGCGAGCGCGACGTCATCCGGTACGTGATCTGGCGACGGGTCTGGGGTGAAACGCAGCCCCCCGAGCCGTACACCAGCATTCCGTCCGGGGGCCAGGAGTACGAATTCATTGACCGGAACGTCGTTCCGGGCACCACGTACGCCTATCGCGTCGCCGCGCAGGATTGCACGCCGAACCTGTCCGCGCCGTTCGAGGTGGTCGTGACGGTGCCCTCGGTGCCGTGAGGAGCTTGCCATGAACAGGATCAGGAACGTCGTCGATTCCCGCCGCGAGGGTTTCGCCCTCGCCCTCGTCCTCCTGGTCACGCTCGCCGCGGCCGGCCTCGCGGCCGCCGCCGCGACGATCGGGATGAACGCGACCGTCGTCACCCACTACTACGAGCGGCAGAGCCGGCTCGGGCGCATCGCGGACGCCGGCCTCGAGCTCGCGCGCGCCCGGCTGAACGCGAATCCGTCGCTGTACCCGGACACCGGGATCGCCGTCCTCGAATCCGACGCCGAGGTCAAGGACGAGGCCGGGAACGTGATCCCCGGCGTCCGTCGCACGACCTACGTCGGCCCCCTCGGCGTGATCTCGGGTGAGTACGGCGTCGTCGGCGCCGTCGTCAGCGTCGCGCGGGACGATGGGGGCACCAAGGTGATCCGTCGCCTCAACATGCCGCAGGAGAGCTTCTCGCGGTTCGCCTACTTCACCGACAGCGAAGGCGACAACATCGTCTTCGGCGGCGGCGACCAGATCCAGGGACCGCTCCATTCCAACGACATCATCGAGATCAGCAGCAACGGCGGCGCCGTTTTCTGGGGGCACGTCACGACGGCGCAGTATATCCAGGGGCGTCAGAACGGCACGTTCAGGGCGGGCTACACGGAGTATGCTCCTTACATCCCGCTCCCGCAGATGGCGGACCTGGAGAAGCTGAGGGGCCAGGCGGCCGTCGGCGGCACCCTGTTCATCGGCGACAGAGCCGCGCCGGCCGGGCAGGCGACCACGCGCATCGAGTTCGTCGCCGTAGACATCAACGGCGACGGCCGGGACGAGGGGTTCATCCGCGTTTATCAGTCCAGCGACGCGGCGTGGGTCGTGGCCGCCACGCCGCAGGACCAGATCCGCAACTCGAGGAACTGCGGGCACTGGCACTCCGACGGCAGTTTCGTCTCGGCGGCCAGCCACGGGACGAAGGGGAGCGACGACTGGGTCGCATCGGTGACGAGTGCGACGCGGGCCTGCTACCTCGGCGGCGCGGATGAGTTGAACCCCAACGGGCAGTTCCGCGCCATCGACTCCTTCGGCGGCTGGCAGCGTTGGACCGGGCCGGTCAGCCCACTGATCACGCGCGCGGATTCCAGCTACCTGTTCCCGATCTCGCGTGAGCTGAACCCGGACTTCAAGGGCGTGATCTTCGTCGAGGGCGACGTTGCGGTGAGCGGCGAGGTGCGCGGCCGCGTGACCGTCGCGGCGACCGGGAACATCGTGATCGCCGACGACATCAGCTATTCCATCGACCCGGCGTTGGGCACGTGCGAGGACCTCCTCGGGCTCGTTGCCGGCGGCAACGTCATCGTCGCGTACACGCCGATCAATTCGCCGTGGCGCCGCGGCACGGGTCAGTCGTACTTCACGTACGACGACACGCCGAACGGCGTCACGATCCACGCGTTCATCCTGACGCTGAACACCTTCACGGTGCAGAACTACAACACCGGCCCCATCCGGGAGATCCGCTGCGACGGGAGCACGTCCGGCCGCGGTTGTCTCTACCTCACCGGCGGGATCATCCAGCAGACCCGCGGCGCGGTCGGCCAGCAGCAGTCGGGCGGCATCTCGGGGTACGTGAAGCGCTACAGCTACGACAAGTGCGGCGCGCTCCAGCCGCCGCCCTACTTCCCCACGACGGGCCGCTTCTCGCGCGGGACCTATTACGAGGTCGACCCGAACGGCTTCGATCCGGTCGAGTACTTCAAGCGGCTGAGGGCGGGCGCCTGAGCGCTCCGCAGTACGGCGTCGGCCGGCCGCATGGGGACCGCCGGCTCGGCGCCCCGCACTCTGGCGCGCCACCTGCACTCCCGGTACCGGGCACACGTTCGACGGGCCCGGTACCGGGAGTTCTTCATGCCCCTATCGACGCTGGTCGCCGACGTCGGCGCCCTTCCGGCTTCGTTCGGGGCCGCGGCTCCGGCGTGGTTCGCCGCGGCGGCCTCGGCGCTGATTGCCGCCGTGACCCCGCTCCACGACGGCCGGCCGCCCGCGCCCGACGACCTCTGGCGGGCGTGGAGCCTCGAGCCGCTCGAGCTCGGCGCGCTCACCCTAGCCGCCGCGGGCTACGCGGTCGGCATGCGCCGACTGTGGCGGCGCAGCGGTGCCGGCAGGCGACGCCACGCCCGTCGCACCATCGCATTCGCCGCGGGGTTCCTCGCCCTCGTCGCGGCCCTCGTCTCGCCTCTCGACGCGCTCGGCTCCGCGCTCTTCGCCGGGCACATGCTCCAGCACGTCGTGCTCATGGTCGTCGCCGCGCCGCTCCTCGTCCTGGCTCGCCCGCTCGCCGCCTGGCTCTGGGCGCTCCCGGCCCCATGGCGACGACGCGCGGCCCGCGCGCTCGGCTTCGGACCCATACGCCGGGCGTGGCGCGGGATCACCTACCCCGTCGCCGCGTGGACACTCCACGCCGCCGCGCTCTGGGCGTGGCACGCGCCGCCGCTCTACGAGGCGACGCTCCGCTCCGACGCGGTGCACCTTGCCCAGCACGCTTCCTTCTTCCTCACCGCGCTCCTCTTCTGGTGGGTGCCGATCCACGGACCCGGCGGCGCCGCCGTCGCACGGGCGGCGGAGATCCCGTACCTGTTCACCACCGCCGTGCACGGCAGCGTGCTGAGCGCGCTCCTGACCTTCTCATCCGAACCGTGGTACCCGGCCTACGAGCCGACCGCCGCACCGTGGGGGCTCACGGCGCTGGAAGACCAGCAGATCGGCGGGCTGATCATGTGGTGTCTCTCCGGGCTCGCCTACGTCGCCGCCGCGGTCGCGCTGGCCGCCGCGTGGCTCCGCGCCGTCGAACGCGACGTCGCGCGCCGCGAGGCGCGCCGGGCGCCCGGCGTTACCGGCGTTACCGGCGTTACCGGCGTTACCGGCGTCATCCGCTCGACTTCGCCTGCCGCGGACCGGGTTCCATCGCCGGCGCCGCACGGTCCACCGGCCCCGGCCGCGCGTAGGGAAATCCCCCACGCGCGTTAGGGGATTCCCCGTCGCGCGGTCGGGAGCATCCCGACGCAACTTCAAGCAACTCCCGACAGACAATCGACTTCCGTGTCACCATCCTAGGCGTACGGCAAGGCGGGGCGTCCCCGGACCGAATACAGGGAGGTAAGTGGATGGACAGGATCATCACCCTGCTCGTCGGCGTCGTCATCGCCGGAGGGCCGATGGTGTTCTTCATCTGGCATCAGATCAGTGAAGCGCTGCTCGGCCGGCCCGACTGGGCCATGCTCACCCTCGCCGCCGCGCTCCTGGTCGTGCTGCTCGCCATGCTGGCCTTCGTCGGGCGCACCATCCTGCGGCTCGAGGAGCGCGAGGGATAATTGTGCGATGTCGCCGAAAACAATTCGCGTTATTGAAGGAGGCCACTCATGAAAGGCACGGCACCGCCGGCACCGCCGGCACCAGCGGCCGACGCTGCGGCCGCCGATCCGTCCACCATCCCCGAGGCATACGAGGAGGAGGCGCCCGTAGGGACCGTCTTCTTCATGATCCTCTTCCTCCTCGTCATGGTCGGGTTGTGGATCACCGTCTACCTGATGCTCCTCGAGAGGTGAGGCGATGCACATCCACAAGTACGAGAAGGCGGTTCTCGCGGTCACCGGCGCTCTCCTACTCGGCTTCCTGGCCGCGCTCTTCTATTCCGCCTTCGCCATGGACATCCACGTGCACTCGCACGTCGAATCGATCGACCCGGCCAACGTGCGGACGACGCCGCCCTTCGACCAGCCCGGCGTTCGCGAGGTCGCGCCCGGGCGCTACGAGGCCGTCATCATCGGGCAGGCGTGGTCGTACACGCCCAACGAGATCCGCGTGCCCGCCGGCGCCCAGGTGACTTTCATCGCCACCTCGACGGACGTGCTGCACGGCTTCGCCATCGAGGGCACGCGCGTGAACATGATGCTCGTCCCCGGCCAGGTCTCGAGGGCCACGTACACCTTCGACGAACCGGGTGAGCACCTCCTGATCTGCCACGAGTTCTGTGGCCTCGGCCACCACATGATGTACGGAAAGGTGATCGTCGAATGAGCACGACCGTCGCAACCGCAGACGCGCTGGGGACGACCGTTCCGGCCGCGGCCCGGGCCGGCACGCCCGTCGTCCACGACGCGACAGGCTTCTCGATCCCTGCCTCCCACAACGCGATCATCCGCTGGAACGTCTACATCGCGTTCGCCGCGATGGGGATCGCCGTCATCCATGGGCTGGCGCAGGCGCTCAGCTACGCCGGGATCGACATCCTCGGCTGGTTCCCGGGGCTCAAGACCTACTACCAGGGTCTCACGATCCACGGCGTCTTCAACGCGATCGTCCTGACGTTCGCGTTCACCAACGGCTTTCTCTCCCTCACCACCGCGCGAGGGCTGGGCAGGCCGGTCAACGGGCCGCTGCTGTACGCGGCGTTCGGGTCGCTCGTCCTCGGGATCGCGCTCGCCTCGTGGGCGATGTTCACCGGCCGGGCGAGCGTGCTCTACACCTCGTACGCCCCGCTCCAGGCGCACTGGGCCTACTACCTGGGGCTCGTCTTCATGGTGGTGAGCACCTGGATCACGTCGGCCAACCTGTTCGTCACGCTGCACGCGTGGCGCAAGGACAACCCGGGGCAGCGGATCCCGCTCCTCGCCTTCGTTTCCGTCGCCACCTACGCGATGTGGGACCTGGCCTCGATCGGGATCGCGATCGAGTTCGTCGCGTTCCTGCTCCCGTGGGCGTTCGGGCTGACCGACGGCGTCGACCCGCTGCTGACCCGGTCGCTCTTCTGGTTCAGCGGCCACCCGATCGTCTACTTCTGGCTGCTCCCCACCTACGTGTCGTGGTACCTGATGGTCCCCCGGCACGCGGGCGGCAAGCTGATCAGCGACGCGCTCACGCGCATCGTCTTCGTCCTGTTCGTGCTGCTGTCGACGCCGACCGGGTTCCACCACCAGTTCACGGACCCCGGGATCTCGGCGGGGATGAAGATGGTGCACCTGGTCATGACGTTCGGCGTGTTCTTCCCGAGCGTGATCACGGCGTTCTCGGTCGCGTCGGCGCTCGAGATCGGCGGGCGCAGGCGCGGCGGCGGGCGGCTGATCGGCTGGTTCTTCAAGCTGCCGTGGAGCGAACCGGCGCTGGCGGCTCAGCTCCTCGCGATGCTCGTCTTCATCCTGGGCGGCGTGACGGGGCTGATCAATGCGAGCTACAGCATGAACCAGGTGGTGCACAACACGACCTGGGTGCCCGGCCACTTCCACATGACGGTCGGCACGGCGGTCCTGCTCACCTTTATGGGGATCACCTACTGGATGATCCCGATGCTGAAAGGGAAGGAGCTGTGGAGCCGCAAGCTCGCCGTCGCGCAGGCGTGGATCTACTTCATCGGCGTGCTGGTCTTCGCGCGCGGCATGATCTCGGGCGGGCTCGAGGGGCTGCCGCGCCGGACGTACTTCGCCGCGGCGACGTACGGCAAGGAGTCGTGGGACCTGGCCGGCGTGTGGACCGGCGTGGGCGGGACGCTGATGTTCGTCGGCGCGATGCTGTTCCTGGTCATCCTCGTACTGACGGTCTTCGCCGGCCGGAAGAAGGAGGGTCAGGACGTCCCGTTCACCGAGACGATCCAGCCCCCCGCGCCCGGCGGCTGGGAGACTCGCCTCGATCGCATCGGGTTCTGGGTCCTCGTCGGCGCGATCCTGGTGGCGATCGCGTACGGCCCGTACCTGATCCAGGCGATACCGCCGCACCTGAGCGTGCCGGGCTTCAAGCTGTTCTGACGAGGTCGGCGCGGCGGCCGTACGGCCTCCGCGCCGATTGCCGAGCGGCCGCAGCCGCTTGCGGCCAGACGAGGGCCCGACCGGGCCCACCCAGCGGGCGCGAAGCGCCCGGGGCAGGGGGGTTCCCCGGGCGTCCGCTGCGCCCTGAAGTCCATAGATGCGCGGCCCGCGGTGCGACGGAGCGCCGGGGGCCGCGCCCTTTCTTTCTTCGAGCCCGCCCTTGCGCACGGCCGCCGCCCGCCCCACCATGCGGCGGACCGGCGGACCCGATCCTGGAGGAATCGAACCGATGGCGGACGTACACGATTATATCGACCAGAACCTGTCTCGCTTCCGGGAGGAGCTCTTCGAGTTCCTGCGCATCCCGAGCGTGAGTGCGCGCAGCGAGCACCGCGGCGACATGCGCGCCGCGGCCGAGTGGCTTTACGAGAAGATGCGCGCCGCCGGGCTCGAGGCCACGATCGAAGAGACGCCCGGCCACCCGATCGTGATCGGCGAGTGGCGCGGCGCGGGCGACGACGCGCCGACCGTGCTCGTCTACGGCCATTACGACGTGCAGCCGCCCGAGCCGCTCGAGCTCTGGACCTCGCCGCCCTTCGAGCCGACCATCCGCGACGGCCGCATCTACGCCCGCGGCTCCGTGGACGACAAGGGACAGCTCTATCTCCACGTCAAGGCCGCGGAGGCGCACCTGAAGACCAACGGCCGCCTGCCGGTCAATCTCATCATCCTCGCGGAAGGCGAGGAGGAGGTCGGCAGCGAGAACCTGCTGCCGTTCGTCGAACGGAACGCCGACCGGCTGGCCGCCGCGGCGGTCGTGATCTCCGACTCGACCATGTTCGCGCCCGGGATGCCGACGATCGGCGCGTCGCTCCGCGGGATGGCGTACTTCGAGATCCACGTCGAGGGCCCGTCGCAGGACCTGCACTCGGGGAGCTACGGCGGTGCGGTCGTCAACCCGGCGAACGCGCTGGCCCGGATCATCGCCAGCTTCCACGACGAGAACGGCCGCGTCGCGATCGAGGGGTTCTACGACGACGTCGCCGCGGCGCCGGAGTTCGCCGAGCGGATCCGCTCGCTCCCCTTCGACGACGAGGCGTTCCGTGCCGAGGTCGGCGCGCCGGCGCTCGGCGGCGAGGCGGGGTTCGGCACGCTCGAGCGGCTGTGGGTCCGCCCGACGCTCGACGTGAACGGCCTCCTCTCCGGCTACACGGGCGAGGGGTCGAAGACCGTGCTCCCCGCGCGCGCGATGGCGAAAGTCAGCTGCCGGCTCGTCCCCGACCAGGATCCGAAGCGGATCGAGCAGCTGTTCGAGGCGCACGTACGGAAGGTCGCACCCAGGGGCGTGAACGTGACGGTCCGCATGCTGCACGGCGCGGAGCCGTGGAAGGCGAAGCTGGAAGGTCGGCTCTACGAGGCGGCGAGCCGGGCGCTCGAGCGCGCGTACGGCCGCGCGCCGAACTACGCGGGCGAGGGCGGCTCGATCCCGATCGTGCCGGCGTTCGAGCGGCTCCTCGGCGCGCCCGTGCTCCTCATGGGGTTCGGCCTACCCGGCGAGAACGCGCACGCGCCGGACGAGTGGATGAGCGTCGAGAACTTCGAGA
>CALBZE010000062.1 GCA_937889645.1 uncultured bacterium | reverse complement strand
TGCGTCGTGCGCGGGATGTCCGATAAGGAGATCGCGCGCCAGCTCGGGATCTCGCGCGAAACGGTGAGGACGCACATCGAGAACGCCGCAGCGAAGATACCCGGCAGCGGCCTCCGGCCCCGCCCGAAGCTCTACAGCTGGTGGGTCCTCCAGATCGAACGCCGCGGCCGGCTCCCCGAAAACGGGGATGGCCAGACACCATTCGTTATCGCGAATGTGGGTTAGCCATGGCGAACCCTACCATCCGCAACGCGAATGGCATCAGCCGCCACCACGACGCGCCGGTTCACGCGGCCGAGTGAAATCCCGCCTCTCCGGCGCCATCCGTTCGAGCCGGACGAACTGGACGAGGCCCGTTGCGCCTTCAACAAGGCGCTATGGCACTCCCAAGACGAACTGCTGCGCCAGCGGGACAGGCAGGTCGAGGAAAATCTGCGCATGCTCCACGGCCAGCACTGGATCGCGTGGAGCGACCTGCGGCAGCGATTCGTTGATATCGCCTCCACGCTGTCTGACGACGAAAAGCGGTGGCGGCACTTCCCCGTCTTGAATCGCCTCTTCCTCTGGTTCGTCCTGCTGCACGCCAGGATGAACGAGAACCCGCCGGTGCTCTCCTGGCAGGCGGGCCCCGACCGAATCGACGCGCTCCTCGCCGAGACGGCCGACGTCCTCTTCAAGCACCTCTGGTACGACGTCGAGATGCTGGAGGTGCTCGACCGCTTGACGGCGTGGATGATCCCCTCGGGGCGAGCCTACCTCAAGTCGCGCATCGACCCCATGAAGGGGGATCCGATCCTCGCGCGGGGGCCGGCCGTGCTCCAGCTGGTCGGGCCCGATGGCGAGCCGATCGAGCGCTACGTCGACGACGTGCCGTGGGGGCCGGACGAGGCTGGCGAGTGGCGCCCGCGAGCCGCGCTCGTCCAGGACGGCGACGACTACGCCGTCCGGCCGACGGGCTTCCCGCACGTGATCTACGAGGGCGGCCTCGAGGTCGACGTGCTGACCTGCCTTGAGGTCCGCGGCGAGTGGGGCGAGCACACCCCGTGGCACAGGAAGGCCTGGCACACGCACCGCTCTCTGCTCACACCGCTTCAGGCCTACGAGATGTTCGGAATGGAGCTCGAGCCCGACGTCCGCGGAGAGGATGCGGAGAGCGTCGGCATTCTCTGGCGGCTGCTCCACGGTTCCGGGCTTTTCGGCGCAGCGGATTCCCGAGTGGAAGGCTACTCGCGCGAGCCGGGCACCGAGTTCGTGACGATCTACGAAACCTGGTTTCGGCCGAGTCGTTTGCCGGGCATGCAGCGCACGCCGGAGAGTCCGGGCGGGCGGCTACTCATCACGACCGGCGGCGGCGTGGTAATTCGCGACGGCGTGCGGCCCGCTGCGTTCCGCTACACGTCGCCGATACGCTGCTTTGACATGGTGACCCTGCCGGGCCGGCCGCAGGGCACGAGCCCGCAGGAGTTCCTGAACGGCCCGATCCGCACGCGAAATCGCCTGCATGCGCAGGCGATCAACGTCGCGGCGAAGATGGCGAACCCGCTCCGGATCGTGGACCGGAGCGCGGGGATCCAGGCGGGCGACATCAAGGGCATCCCTGGCGAGGAGATCCTGGCCGACCGGAGCCGGTCGCGGGGACCCGTCGTCGAATTCGTCGCACCGCCGGCCATTGGAAGCGACGTCTACCAGGTCAGCGACCGCCTCGCGACGGAAGTCGACCAGATCGGGAATATCAGCGGCACGGAGGGCACGCCGCCGACGCGCGATCCCAGCGGCGAGCTCGTGAAGGAGCTGCGTTTTAACGCGGACCGCCCCATCGCGGCGACGATGCGCCGGATGGTGATCGAGCTCGGCCGGATGGCCGAAGACTGGATCGCGCTGCTGCCCCTGATCTACGACCAAGAGAAGGTCATTTCGATCGTCGGGGAAGACGGGATCGATCGCACGATCACCGTTTACCCGATGCTGTTCGAGCAGGGGAAGGTCAACGTCAAGCCCGAAATCGAATCGATGCTTCCGGAATCCCGGGCGGAGCGGCAGCAACGGGCTTATATGCTGTGGAAGGACGGCGCCTACGGCGATCCGACGTCGCCGGAGGCGATCAACAAGTTCTTGGAGGAAGCGCGCTTCCCGCACATGTCGAGGCTGGTCCGTCCGGGTGGGGTCGACCGTTCGACGGCCGCGCAGAACGTCGGGAGGCTGCTCCAGGGCGCCAGCGCGCTCGAGATCCCGATTTTCCCGTGGTACGACCTCCGGGTGCATATCGACGTGCTCGAGCGGTTCCTGAAGTCGCCGGAGTTCTTGCGCGCCGATCGGTCCGTGCAGGAGCAATGCGCGCTGTACTGGAGCCTGCTTCGGGAAGCGCTGATCGAGCGGCAGCTGATGGACGAGGCGCAGGCGCTGGCCGCCCAAGCGCGGGCGGCCCGTCAGCAGGCCGCTACCCCAAGCGAAGCCATGGCCGCATCAGAGGCCGCGCCGCCGGCAGGATTCGAGGCGCCGCCTGAGGCAACGCCGGCCGCGATAGCGATCCCGGCCGCATCCGTGACGCCGTGACGAGCACGGCCCCACGTAAGGAGCGAGCACATGGACCAGACGACCGAAACGACGCAGGTGACGACTGAGGCCCTGGCGCAGCCGGCGGAAACGCAGGCGGCGGCCAGCGCGGACGTTCCGGCGTCGGATCAGCCGCAGTTTTCGCCGTTCGAGCGGAAGATGCAGGCGATCTTGGATGGCGATCAGCCCGCCGCAGAGGCCGATCAGGCGACGGAGCCGGCGGCCGGGGGTGACGACGCCCCGGCGGGCGACGGGGGTGAGGAGGCGGGCCCGGCTGGCGAGGCGGACCAGCAGCCGTCCGCGCAGGCGAGCGACGCCATTCCGGTGATCCGACTCCCGGGGCGGCAGGAAACGGATCCGGACTTCGAGGTGCGCGTCACGCCCGAACTGCGCCAGGCGCTCGAGGCGCAGGGGATCGACCCGCAGAAGTTCCTGGAGCGGGCGAACCAGCTGCGCAACGAAGGGATGCGCCGGCGGCAGTTCGAAGAGGCGATGATGGAGATCGAGGCCGATCGCCAGGAACTCGCCTGGCTCGAACAGGAGATCCGGGAGCGGCCGGCGGAGTTCATCACGGAACGGATCTCCCCGCAGCTGCTGCCGGAGGTCGCCCGGGCCGTGCTCGCGCGCCTCTCGGATGACCAGTTCCAGGACATCCTGACGACGGTTGTTGGCTGGGAAACCGACCCTGCGGCGCGCCGTCTGGTGGCGGCGGAGGCCCGGGAGCGCAGCATCGCCCGCCGGGAGCAGCTGCAGTCTGAGAGTGCAATCGCGCGCCAGCGCCAGGCCTACATCCGCGACATGGCGAACCAGATCATGGCGCTGGTGCCCGATGATATGCCGGACGATCAGGCGAATGAGTTCTTCGATTTCGCCGTCTACAAGCTGGACCAGTGGGCCAGGAGCCAGCCGCGGGGCACGCGCCTGGACCCGGCCCAGGTGCCGGAGCTCTTGGAACAGCTCGGCGCCCTGAAGCCATTCGGCCTGAGTGTCAACGACCAGGCCGCCCGGAAGCCGACGCGCGACACGACCTCCAATGCGCGGCCCGTGCGCCCCGCAGACGATCCGGAGCTCATCGCGCGTGCGAAGCAGACCGGGGAAGACCTGAAGCGCCGCATGGAACGCAAGCGGTTGGCGGTCACGACGCCCGCGGGCGCCGGCGCCCCCGCTGCGAGTCTCGCGCCGCCGAAGGGTCAGTCGTTCGAGGAGCGCATGAACTGGCTTGAGAAACGACTCGGCCTCAAGCGGTGAAGCGCAAGAATGGCAACGGCCTACACGGAGAAGGACGCATGAAAGTGCGGAACCTCCTCGCGTTCGGGTTCGTGCTACTGTGCGCGCTGCTCGGCTTCGTGCCGGCTGCGGCATTCGGTGTCCCGATCATGATCGGGCAGACCGACACGACCGCGGACCTGGACGCGCTGATGAAGATCACCTTCGATGACACCCTCATCTCGGAGGTGGTCACCGACACGGAACTCCTCGATCTCTTCCCCGATGGCGAGGTGATCCGGGGCCCTGAGGGCCGGTACTTCGAGACTTCGCAGCTCTACCAGAACCCGGGGAGCATCGGCGCCCGCGCCGAGGGCGGCTACATCCCCGTGCCGAACGGCGCCAAGGCCGCGAACGCCAAGATCAAGCTCAAGAAGATCATGGGCGCGATCGAGGAGACGGCGGAGGTCTTGAAGAAGATCCGGGGCGACAAGGCCTCGTTCGTGAATTGGGCGCGGGAGCAGTTCCCGCGCTTCAAGGAGTCGCTCTCGGACGAGCTCGACCGTCAGGCGCTCGGCGACGGCTCCGGGATCCGTGCGCGGGTCAACATGGCCACACCGAACAAGGATCAGCTGAAGGTCGATTCCACGTTCGGGATCGCAGGTCTCGATCAGCCGCTCATGCAGTTCCGGCGCGGGATGCATCTCCGCGCCGGGCCGAACGCCGACGGCTCCAACCCTCGGGCCGGCGTCATGACGGTGCTCGACATCGACTGGGACAACGACGCGCTCGTCTTGGACCAGCTCGCCACGTCGCTTGCCGACGACGACTACCTGTGGGAGGGCGACGCGGCCGACAGCTCCGTCGGGAAGGAGATGATGGGGCTCCTCGGGATGGTCGACGACGGCGGTATCGTCCAGAAGCTCCAGGAGATCGACCGCACGGAGCACCTCTGGTTCCGGTCTTACGTCAACGACCTGGGCGGCTCGGCGCCGCTCACCGAGGACGTGCTGATCGAGACCGACAAGGTCGCCCGGTTCCGCGGGGGTGGCCGGGTCGACACGATCATCATGAGCGAGGACGCCTTCAACACGATCTGGAAGGATCTGAAGGCGGACCGAGCGATCAACGACCCGCGCGCCTACACGGGCGGCCGTCGGGGGATCACGATCCTCTTCGGCGGCACCCGGGCGGTCGAGCTGCGCACCGCGCGGAAGATGCCCTCGAAGCTCGTCTTCGGGCTGCAGAGGGATCAGTTCCGGCGCTTCGTGCTCCACGAGTGGGAGTGGGACGACACGACCGGATCGATCTGGAAGCAGGTCGTGGACAACACCGGCCGCAAGGATGCGTTCTACGCCTACGGCTCGATGCACGCGGAGCTCGCGATCAAGAGCCCGCAGCGGTGCTGGAGGCTGGAGAACTGGTCCGACAGCGGCGGCGGCGGATAAGCCGCGCCGCGAAACGCCTGGCCCTGCACCGCGGGGCCAGGCCCCACTCGTGACAGAAGGGGCAACACATGACGACGCAACTCGGAACACTGACGGCACCGCCGGAGACGCTCGCCGCGCTGCGTGAGATCGATCCGCAAGCCGACCTGGTGCACCTCGAGGATAACGTCTGGCTCCTCGGGATTCGCGGGCCGAACCCGGCCGCGCAGGAGCGGCTCCATCGCCAGTTGCGCATCCTCGACCCCATGAAGGGCGTGAGTCACGAGATGGGCCGCGAGTTCGAGCTGCTGCAGTTCTTCGCCCAGGGCTTTCGGCCGATCCAGATCTACCGGCTGGGCGAAGCGACGCCCGACGGCGACGTCGTCACGTTCGGCTGGATCGTCGAGGATTTCCGGCTGCGGGACTACAACTGGCGCATCCGCCCGGCAGAGGCTGACGCGGAGTTCCGGCAAGCGATCTCGCTCGATGAGGGCAACCATCGGCGGGCGCAGGTGCTCGCGGACTTCGTCGAGGCGGAGGGCGGGTCGTTGTGGCGTTACGTGTTCGCGAAGGCGCGCTCCTTCCTGCAGCGCGTCCCCTTCCCGAAAGGAGCATGACGAATGGCCAGAGAGCACACCGCTTACGGTCGAAGGAAGCTGCACCCCGAGGCCTACGAGCGGCAGCAGGCTCTGAAGAGAGTGACGAGCGCGAGCGGCGTGGTTTACGGCAGCCGTAAGGGGGATCCAGGCCCGGCGCGCACGCGAGGGGCCTCCGCGCCCACGGCCGCGGGCGCCTCGCCGGTGCTCGCCGAGCTCGTCGCAGGCCTGCACACCAACTCCGTCGCGTGGGCGAAGGAGCGAATTGTCAAGCTACAGACGCCTGCGGAGGTCCGGGCCGTCCATGTCTTCGAGCAGCAGAACCCGAAGGGCGCTCGGAAGGGCATCCTGAACGCCTGCGAGGAGAGGCTGGGCGAACTGCATGTCGACCACCCGTCGCCGGGCCTCGAGCGCCAGCCGGCGGAGCCGGAGGCGGACGACGAGCCGCCTACCGCTACGGATCCGGTGAACCCGTTCACCGAGGGGCCCGTCGCCATCGAGGACCTGAAGGCGATCCTCGAGCAGAATCCCGAGCTACTGGATGCGGCGATTGAGGCGGAGTTCCGGGGCGGGGCGCCGCGGCCGGAGGCGATCGCCGTCCTTCTCGAGCACGAGGAGACCCGGGCGGCTGGGCCGCGGGATGAGGTGGTGCACTTGCTGAATCAGTGCAAGGGTTGAGGCTGCGATGGCGCTCCTGGCTGCGGATGTCGTCAACGTCGCACGCGACGAACACCCGGCGTTCGACCGGCAGTCGACGCCGGATATCGTGGCGCTGCGCGCGCTTGCCCGGTACCAGCAGGAACTGCTGGGCCGGATCTACAACGTGAAGCCCGACGCGGTGCACGTCGCGCAGGAGGTCCAGCTTCCGCTGGAGGACTTCGCGGCCGGGATCGCGCTGAACGACTGCCTGCAGGTGCACGGGGCCTCCGTCTACTACCGTTCCCGGGATTACCGGCCGGAGCCGGTGATGTTCGTGGATTACCCGCACCGGTTCATCCGGCCGGGCGGGCCTGCGGCCTATCGACGGGCAGACCGGATCTTCTTGCTCGGCACGCCGGCGGACTGGCAGGACGTTGCGCGGGTCGTGATCGATCTCTTCCCGCGCGGGCCGGATACGCTGGGCCCGAAGGACGAACTCGTGCTGCCCGGGCAGGCGCTGGCGCCGTGCGTGGCTGCACTCGCCGTCGTGATGGCCCGGCGAGTGGAGCCGGACCGCCGGCCGGATCTCATTGAACTGCGGGATCGGCTGTCGGAGGCCGAAGAGCGCTACTTGGACCAAGTAACGGGCCGGCGCCGGGCCGTCGTGAGCGTGATTCAGGACGTGTGGTGAGATGGCAACGACGGTGAACGACCTGATCCGGGCCGCGATCGCGACGTCCAGGCACAACGTCCGAGACGGAACCGCGAGCGACGCCGAACTCATCGCCCTGCTGGGCGACCTCCTCGAGCAGTACATGACCGAGGGCGCGGCGCTCAACCGGCGGTTCTTCGGCGCGCGGTTCGTCGTTGCCTTCGACACCGCGCTCGGAGGATGGCGACGGCCCCCGGAGGCCACGCGGGTCGATTACATGCTCGCCGGCACCGGGATGCAGAACCGGAACGGATTACCGATTTCGCAGGGGACTGAGATCATCGACCTCCCGATCGACCAGCGATCGACAGAACAGGGGCGCCCGGCGGTCTACCAGTGGGGTCAGGTCTGGTATCCCGCGGGCCGGCCGAGCGATCCGGCGAGTGGGGAGTTGGTCGTTCTCGGTAGTCGGCGCCCAAGCCGGCCGGAGACGGTAGAAAGCCCGATCGATCCACTCTGGCCGGAGATGCACAATCCGCTCCTGAAGTGGAACCTTGCGCTCTACCTCGCGCAGAAGGACGGCGAGCGGGATGCAGAAGTCGCGCTTTTCACCAGGCTCCGGGATGAGGCCCACGCCTTGTTCGTCGCCTTCCTGAAGGCGGAGTCGACAACCGAGGTCCGCGCGTACGGCCACGGCGGGTTCTTCCCCGATCCGGGCGTGTCTCCGAGGTGATGCGATGACGTTCGAGGACGTCCGGCAGGCTGCCCTCGCGAGGCTCATGGAATACGGCGACCGCTGGCCCCACGGGCGCAGCGCGCCGTATCGCCGCATCGGTGTTCGTCAGCAGTTCCTCTTTGCGCTGGCGGCCCGGGCCAATCCCGAGTACGCGGGAGTCTGCGCGGTCGGCGGGCTCGTGGACGGCGTGGCCAACTTCGCGGCCATGGAGCCGCCGGTGCTGCGGCCCGAGGCGATCACGCTGGTCGAGATCCACGACCCCGGGGAGTCGGATTACGAGGTCGGCCAGCGCATCACGATCGTGACCGCTGATGACCCGGACGGGCTCGCGCCGCGGGCTTTTCTCAGGCATCGCGTGCTCGTCGGTGTCGGTAACGAGCTGGCAGGCGTCGCCACGATCAAGGTGTGGTACCCCTACATTCCTGAGCCGGCCAGTCCGGACGAGGGCGGGTCCAGAGAGGTCGAAATCCCGGATCCCTACTCGGAACTCCTGGTCATCGACCTCGCCCGGGATTACGCCCGAAAGACGATCGCACTCGAGCCAGACATCAGGGCGGCGATCGTCCGGATGCAGGACGAGGAAGAGGGCCCCCTGCTCGCGGAATGGATCGCGCACGTACGCGGTTACGCGCCGCTCGAGACGAGGTTCGCCCGATGAACTGGGAACGCTGCGGCCAGCCGCCGGAAACGTCGTGGGAGTTGTGCGACGTCGTCGGCGTCCCCGAGCCGGACATCCGGGAGCGTCTGCCTGAGTTTGCAACGCCAACGCACGAGGTCGTCGGCGCCTCGATCTTCCGGCGCCCGGACGCGATTTCGCTCGACTACCTGACCGCACACACGCTCGGGCCGATCGCCGTGGCAGACCCATCCAAGGGCCTCGTCGCCCGAATCTGGAAGGCGTGGACGCCGGACCGATATGAGGTCCGGCTCGCGGGCGCGAACGGCGCTGGGGATGCCTGGATCGACGAGGTGCTCCTATTCACGATCGACGGGGGGCCGCCGATCCTCGAACTGGATATCGCGTTCGAGCAGAACGGCCAGCCGGTGGTCTGTCTGGAGCGGGCCACGGGCGTGGGCGGGGCGTCCGAGGTCTGGATCTACTTCTACGACCCGACCGTCCCCGCCCACGTGTTACGCAACTTCGGCCTTGGCCGGACGCCACGGGCGCTGCTGGACCGCCCGCTTGAAGTGCCCGACAGCGATGTGTGCGTGTTTTATGTCGCCGACCACGAGGGGAGGATCGCGTATCGCCAGCAGCGGGATCGCTACGCGGTCGAGATCCTGACGCCGATCGAGGCGACGGGGAACACGTTCCTCGAGGACGCGGGCAAGAGGCAAGACCGTCGCGTGGCTCTGATCCTCTCCGAGCGGGATCAGATCAGCGGGACGTACTCCCTGCATACCGCGACCACGACGCTCTTCCCGCTTGACGCCGATACGGAGGCCGTCGAGCCCATCCATGGCATCACCGCCGCCACGCTAGAGCAGGTGTTCCGGTGGCTGGACGCGCAGATGCAAACGGAGGCGATCGGGCCTGTGCATTCTCTGGTGAGCGCGCGACTACAGGAGCCGGTCATCATCTATGCCCTTGCCGGCGGGATAGAGCCGGTCCACTCGCTGACCGGGATCACACTCCGGGATCTGATCCTGGTATACGCCGCGACGACCGAGGCGGTTGCGCCCGCCCACACGATCACACACGCGACACTCGTGCTCGTGATCACCATCGACCGCGTGATGGATACGGAGGCCGTGGAGCCAGCACACACAATTACGTCGATAGAACTACAGGCCGCATGAGGGAGAGACGAAGGATCTGGGTGCCCGAGGCGCCCATGCTGAATCTGCGCCGCTACGTCGAGGTCGGCGCCGTCCGCCATGCCGTCGCGGTGGAGGGCTACTTCACCGTCGAGTTGATCCATGCACGCACCGGGCTCGTCAAGCGGCGGCTACACTTCCGCAATCTGATCACGAACGCCGGCCTTGATGCGCTGGCAGCCGGGACGGGGATTAGCGACCTCATCAACTATCTCGCGGTTGGGACGGGTTCGTCGGAGCCGAGCTACACGGACACCACCCTTAACGCCGAAATCGCGCGCACCAACTCCACCGGTGGGTTTGCTGATTCGGACGCGATGGTCGGATCGGGCGACCTGGTGGAATACTGGCGCCGCATCCGGACGCGGGTTTTTACCGAGAACCAGGCGAACGGCAATCTCGCCGAGCTCGGGTTCTTTTCCGCGGCGCAAGGCGGTACAATGTGGAACCGCCAGCTTTTCCGCGACGAGTTGGGCAACCCGACGGCCATCACAAAAACGAACGAGGATCAACTGCGGGTAAGGTACGAATATCGCGTCTACCCGCCATGGGACGACTTGGTGCAAGAGATCGAAGTGAACGGCGTGCCGACCGAGGTGGTCAATCGGCCCCTGCAGGTCACCACTCCCTCGCGCTGGGGTGCGGAGTCTGGCGCTGGTGGTTTGAATAATTTGGGGGTCGTGGGGACCGGGGCCGTGGCAGCCTATGAAACGGGCACTCTGCCGGGCCGGGGCGGTGCTCCTTCGGGCGCGGCCGCAAACGCATCGTCTCATGAGGTCCAGTCGTACACGCCGGGTACGTATTACCGGGAGCGCGAGGCCCGGTGGAACCCCTCGGCGGCCAACTTTGCGACCGGGATCGGGTTGTTTCAATCGTATGCGAACACCGCCAGTTCTCCCGTCTTCGGATCCAAAGTCACGCCCAAGATCATGAAGCAGGACACCCAGCGCCTCATCATCATGGAGCGCTGGACGTACGCCCGGAAGGAGGACCTGTGATTACCGGTTGGACGACACAGCCGGTCGACGGCCGGCTCTTGGATGCGCTGCTCCCGGTGCCGCACGTCGTCCGGTATCGTGACCGGGCGCCGGTGGCGGTCCGCGTGCCGGGGGCGGAGGTCCTGGTCGTCCGTCAGGCAGATGCCAACGAAGCCGCGATGGTGGGCGGCCTCAACGCCGACGGCGAGTCGGCGATGGAGGTCACGATCACGATCCGGGCAGTGTTCCACGGGATCTTGGTGGACCGCGTGGGGGTCGACCTCTGGTCCCAGCTCCGGTTCCAACCGTGCGGCGAGGCGCCGTCGACGAGCTGGCAACAGTGTGAGTGATGGCACGGCAGCGCATCGCGATCCCGTTCGGGGGTGGCCTGGACCGCTACACCGGCCCGGCGGTCGTGGATCGGACCGCACAGGAGGACGTCCGCAACGTCCACCTGGTCGACGGCTGGGCGCACGTTCGCCGCGGTTCTGTGCAGGTCGCTGAACTCCCGGGCGACGTCGTCGCGGGCGAGCAGCTCCGCACCGAGGACGTGCTGATCCTGGTCGTCTACGACGCAGACACGCGCGAGGTCCATGTCTACCGGGCGGCGTCGGACGGCACGAACCCGCTTCAGATCGGCAAGTGGTTCGACCTGCACGAGTCGGCCGACGAGCCGCCCCGCGTGTTCATGGCCGAGGTCGCGGGGCTCATGTTCATGGCGCATGACGAGGAGATCTTCAGCCGTCGCGCGCCCACCTTCTACTACGACCCGATCGCCGGCACGCTCAAGCCGCTCGAGGCGGAGTGGGCGCATGAGGGCGGGATCCGGTTCCGCGGCGTGACGGCACACCTCGGCGCCTACCTCGCAGGCTGGGGATACGGCACGGCGGACGAGGCGCGGCCCGAACTGGTGCGCATGTCGATGCCGGGCGAGCCGACGCGGTTCCATCCGAAGTTCTACGAACCCATCGGCCAGCGGGGCGAGGCCGTGATCCGCTGTGTTTCGACCGGACGGACCTTGGTGTGTTTTACGTCTGCCCAGACCTGGGAGCATTTCGGTAGCGACCGGAGCACCTTCGGCGCGCGGCCGGCCGACACGAAATTCGGCCTCGCCGCGTCGCGGCTCGCCATTGAGATCGACGGAGCCGTCTACTTCTGGTCCCGCACGGGCCCACGGCGCACGACCGGCGGGCTGTCGGAGGACCTGGCGCTCCCGCTTGACCTTCGCGGCCCGTCTCCGGCCGACCTGGTGGCCGAGGGTGCGACCGCGTACGGGTTCGCGACCTACTACCCGGACGAGGAAGAGGTCCTGTGGGTCTTCGGCAAGCGGGTCTACGCTTTTTCACTGCGCACCGGCCGCTGGCGCTACGACGAACTGCCGTGGGCGCCCGTGGCCGCGATCCTCTCGCAGCCAGGCGTGAACGTGGATCCCGGGTACGAGCCGGGCGTCGCGGTCAACCTGCGCGTCGTCGAGGACGTGGCGGCCGGCGTGCTCCGCGACGTGACCATCGCGTGGGACAACGTCGAGATGATCGGCGACGAGATCCTGGAGTTCTGGTTGAATGGCGGGACCGGCTGGACGCTGTCGGGATCGGCGCCCGTCGAGCCGCAGGAAGACCAACAGCATACTTTCGCGGGCCTCGCGGCGGGTGAGACGTACCGGCTGCAGATCCGTGCGCGGCGCGGGACGTTCTACCGCGAGGAATACCAGTCGTCGAACCCGGACGACTGGCCGGAGGAATCGCTGCTCGAGTTCACGACAGGGCTCGCTGCGCCGTCGATCGAGTCGGCGGTTTGGTCACGCACGAGCGCGACCCAGGAGCGGATCCAGCTCACCATCCATCCGGTCTACTCGGATCGCGACGTCCAGATCCTGCGCGACGGCTCCGTCATCGCGACAGTCACGCCGTCGGGAGACCCCTTCGTCTACGATGACGTGAGCGACGATGAGGACCTCGAGGATCCGAACAACGAGTGGGGCGAGCAGCTCTACACCTACGTGGTCCGCCACGTCTATGGCGAGAACCGGAGCGCGGACAGTGAACCGGTGAGCCGCTGGGCAGGGCCCGACGCCCCGACGATCACGCAACTCGAGCCGTCGATCGCGCTGGCCGCCGCCTACGAGATCAGATGGGAGAACGCAGAGACGGCGACGGAGGACTGGGTGACCCAGATCCTCGACCGCAACGTGACGCAGGGCGATCCCACATTCGCGCTGGTCTCGTCCTTGCCCTACCCAATGCAGGGTCCCGAGGTCGTGCAGCACAGCGACCACGGCGGCGAGGAGTATGAGGTCCAGATCCGCCATGCGGTGACCGCGTTCGGTGTCACGGACTTCAGCCAGGTCTCCGGTCCCTCCACCGTAACGTTGTCGCCTCCGTGAGCCGGCCGATCGCGTTCGCGGGCGCCGGCGGCGGCGACCCTGATCCTGAGGAAACGTAATGCTGCTGCTCTGGAGTGTGTCTGGCGACGATGGAGGGCGCCTGCTCCGGGTCGGTACCGGGCGGACCGACGACGGCAACGCGATCGTCGGCCGGATCCAGCCACGCCCGCTCGCGGTCGGATTCGGTCGTGAGGCGAGCTGGGGGCCGCTGTGGTTGATGATCCGCCACTCGATGAAGTGCTGGGTGCAGGTTACCCCGATCCTGGATGGCCGCGTGCTCACGGAACTCGCGGTCACACACGAACTGAGCGCGCCGGACGGAGGCGGGGCGGTCGATGTGCCGATGAAGGTGTACCTGTCGCGGCCGGATGACCCAGACGTGCCGTGGAGCCGTCAGGCGCTGCGCGGAGTATGGTTCGCGCCCCGGGTGGAGATCGAAGCTCTCGAGGACGGCGAGGTGCTCGCGGTCGGTGGGTTCGAGATCGATGTGCGGCCGCTCGGATGGGCGAGGGGCGCGATCAACGCAGGAGGATAACCGTGGCGACGGAGTTCATGGCGCGGCCGATCAAGCTGCGCAACATCGAGGCGAAGGTGATCCAGGCGGATGACCCGGCGGCCCTGGAGAATGCAGTCACGGCCTTCCTGGACGCGGGCGGGGAACGCGTCCTGGTCGGCGCATACCAGGTCGGCGAGCTCGCCATCCTGATTCTCTACGCCGAGTGAGGAGGCGGAGATGCCAACGCTGAGGAACAGGTACATGAGCGCGCTCAGCGCGTCCGAGGTCCGCGGTCGCGAGGCGGAGGACGAGTATTTCCGCCGGGCGCGCGAGTTCGACCCGACCCAAGCGGTCACGACCGCGGCCGAAGGCGCGTGGGGACAGATTCTCCCGCAGGTGCGCGATGCGATCACGGAGCTCCGGGGGCGGATGGTGGGCGCGGGACGGCTGCGCGGCGGATACGGCGAGATGGACGAGGATGAGGTCTGGAACCGCGCGACCCAACAGCTCACGAGCGAGATCGCGCGGAACGCAATGTCCGCCGCCGGCCTCCAGCTCCAGAATATCCAGGGGATCGGCGGTTACGGCGAGCGCGCCACGAACCGCTACCTGGACCTGCTCTCCGGCGGCCTGGATCGCGAACTCATGGAACGCGAAATGGCCCGTCAGCGGCGGGCGAGCAGGTGGGGAGCTCTCGCCGGGCTGGCCGGTAGTGCGCTCGGGACCATCTTTGGGCCGGCAGGTACGGCCATCGGCGGCCGGATCGGCACGTGGGTCGCCGATAGAATCGGAGGCTGAGCCATGCCGTACCGTCCGCGAGTGATTCCGACCGCCGAAGATCCGCTGGCCGCGGCGATCACGGGGCTGCGAGAGGGATGGCGCGCAGCTGCTGAAGCGCGCCGTCAGCGCCAGCTCGATGAGGAGAGGCGCCAAGAGCGGCAGTTTCTGCAGGACCTTCAGCGGAGGCAGCAGGAGGCCCGGGAATTCGAGGTGTACGGGCAGGTCTTGCTCCCCGAGCCGCCTGCGGAACGCCAGGCGGCCCCGCGTCCGCCCGCAGCGGGCGCCTACGTGCCCGGGCATGGGTTCGCGCTACCTCGCCCGCCAATCGAGCCATCGACCGCCGGGACCGGTAGCCAGGCCTCGCCGATCGCTCCGATGGCCGTGGAGGGGGTGGATCCGCGATACGAGGAGTTCGCGCCGGGCCGGTGGGGCCGGCGGGATCTGCTGCCGGCAGAGCGGGCGCGCGCGGCCGCTCGGCAGCTCGAGGAAGAGCGCATGCAGCGGCTGGCCGAAGCGCTCGCCGGGCTCGAGCACATCCCCGAGGCCTCGCGGCGGGCGATCGCCCTCGGGGTGCCTCCGAGCGTCGCGATTCCACGGCAAGAGACGCCGCAACGCGGCGAGCTCATTCAGACCGATCAGGGATGGGCCCTCGTCGACCCTGTCACAGGTGAGGCGAAGCTGCTCGGCCTCGATGTGCCGCCGCGGGCCACCGAGGCCGCCGGTCCGGGGCGGATCACAGAGACGCAGGCGAGGCTGCGCGTTGCCTATGCGCGCGCCGCTCCCGCGCTCGAACAGATCGAGCGGTTCCTCGGCTACGATCCCACGACCGGAACGTTCGCGGAGGGCGGCGGACGCGTGCCGGTCGAATCGTTCCTCGGCCACATCACGCCTGGCCGGTTCTTCCAGTCCGGAGACGTACAGGCGTACGACCGGGCGGCCGAGGCCATCGCATCCGCAATCCTGCGGGTGGAGTCCGGCGCGGCGATCACACAGCAGGAGATCGAGAGCTACAAGAGGCAATTCATTCCGCAGCCGGGCGACCGCCCGGAGGTGATCCGGCGCAAGCTGCAAGCGCTGAGAGCCACGCTCGAGGCGATTCAGCAGGCGGCCGGTATCGACGATGGCGTCGAGGTGCCGCCGGCGCCGACCAACCCGTTCCGCTGATCGAGGAGACGATGACCCCGAGTCCACAGCAGGCCACCGTGCCCCTGCCCGACGCCCGGAGACGCGCGGCGGATCTCTGGGACCAGTACGTGGCCGCCGGCATGTCGCCCGAGGAGGCCACGCGGCGCGTGATCGAGGAGACCGGTGTGCAGCCTTCCGCCACTATGGAGGTGGCAGCCGAGGGTGCAGCCGATGCTGCACGCGAGGGCGCGGGGCTCTCTGGTGCGCTGCGCACGGCCGCGCAGGGCGCGACGCTTGGCTTCTCCGACGAGCTCGAGGCGTTGGCCCGCGGCGCCGCCGCGCTGCTCCCGGGTGGCCAGTCGCCGGCGGAAGCGTACCGCGCGGGCGTGGAAGCGGCCCGCGCCGACATTGAGAGGTTCCGGGAAGAGCATCCGGTCGCGAGTCTCGCGCTCGAGGCGGGCGGCGGTCTCGCCCTCGGGGGCGCCGGCGCGCTCCGGAGCGGCGGCGCGGCTGCCGCACGTTCGCTCCTCCGACGTGCCGTGGCCGCTCCGATCGGGCGGGGTGCCGTCGAGGGCGCGGTGGCTGGCGCCGGCGCCGCCGAGGGAGGCGTCGGCGAGCGCGTTCTGGGCGCGGCCGGCGGCGCCGCACTCGGTGCCGCGACGGGCGGCCTGGTGCAGGGCGCCGGCGCGCTTCGCGGTGCGCGAGGGCGCGCGCAGAGTCGGCTGATTCGGGCCCTCGAGCGTGAAGGAATCGAAGATCCGGTGGCGGCCGTGCGGAGTCTCGCCCCGGGCCAGACGCTCATGGACATTGGCGAGACCGGCGGGCCCCTGCAGAGGCTCGCGCGGGCCGCGGCGTCGATCCCGAGCGAGGGTTCGGAGCGCATTCGGCGGACGCTCCGACAGCGGGCCGAGGGCGCGCCGACGCGGATCAC
>CALBZE010000061.1 GCA_937889645.1 uncultured bacterium | reverse complement strand
TGACGAAGAGGTCGTCGCCGACGAGCTGGACGCGGTCGCCGATGGCGGCGGTGAGTGCCTTCCACCCCTCCCAGTCGTTCTCGTCGAGCGCATCCTCGATGGAGACGATCGGGTAGCGGTCGACCCAGTTGGTCCAGAACTCGATCATCTCCTCGCTGCTCTTCTTCTCGCCGGTCGACTTGTGGAAGACGTAGGCGCCGTCGCGGTACAGCTCGCTCGCGGCGGCGTCGAGCGCGAGGACGACGTCGCTCCCGGCGCTGTAGCCGGCCTGCTCGATCGCCTCGAGGATGACCTCGACGGCCTCCTCGTTCGAGCGGAGGTCGGGCGCGAAGCCGCCCTCGTCGCCCACGGCCGTGCCCTTCCCCTTCTTGCTCAGGACGCGCTTGAGCGAGTGGAAGACCTCGACGCCCATGCGGAAGCCTTCGGCGAACGAGTCGGCGCCGACGGGCATGATCATGAACTCCTGGAGGTCGACGTTGTTCGCCGCGTGCGCACCGCCGTTCAGGATGTTCATGAGCGGGACGGGAAGCAGCGTGGCGTGCGGCCCGCCGAGGTAGCGGTAGAGCGGCAGCCCGGCGTCCTCCGCGGCCGCGCGCGCGGCGGCGAGGGAGACCGCGAGGATCGC
Source organism: uncultured bacterium (assembly GCA_937889645.1). Taxonomy (GTDB): domain Bacteria; phylum Gemmatimonadota; class Gemmatimonadetes; order Longimicrobiales; family RSA9; genus CALBZE01. The sequence continues at coordinate 70,599 of CALBZE010000061.1, read as the reverse complement.
GTTCGCGCCGAGGTTCGCCTTGTTCGGCGTGCCGTCGAGCTGGATCATCGTCCGGTCGAGGGCGACCTGGTCGGTCGCGTCCATCCCGAGCAGCTCGGGCGCGATCTTCTCGTTGATGTTCTCGACGGCCTTGAGCACGCCCTTGCCGCCGTAGCGGGTCGAGTCGCCGTCACGCAGCTCGAGCGCCTCGAACTCGCCGGTCGACGCGCCGCTCGGGACGGCGGCCCTGCCGAACGCGCCGCTGTCCAGGACGACGTCCGCCTCTACCGTGGGATTGCCGCGCGAGTCGAGGATCTCGCGGCCGTGGATGCTGATGATCGAAGCCATGTCCAATCAATTGGATGGAGTGTTCTGTCGCCGTCCGCGGGCGGACCCGAGGAGAGGCGCGGGCGCCTCGAGCATCGCCTCGATCCGCGAGCGGACTTCCGCAATCAATTCGCCGCGCCGCTCCTCGCCGTACTCCTCGGTGGCGATGGGTTGGCCGAAGCGAACGATAATCGGCCCCGGTCGGATGCGCCACCCGCCCTTCGGCAGGATTCTGCGCGTGCCGAGCACGGCGACGGGGACGATCTCGACGCCGGTGTGGAGCGCGAGCATGAACGCGCCCTTCTTGAACGGGAGCAGTTCGCCGGTCGGCGAGCGCGTGCCCTCCGGGAAGATGACGACGGAGCTGTTGTCCTGCTTGAGGAGCCGCCCGGCCTCGTTGAGCGATTCGATGGCCGAAGCGCGGTCGCTCCGGTCGATCGAGATGTGGCCGGCGGCCTTCCAGGCGGGCCCGAAGATCGGGATCTTGCCGAGCTCCTTCTTGGCGACGAAGCGGTAGCGCTTCGGGATCACCGCGGCCAGCGCCCAGACGTCGAACCAGGAGACGTGGTTCGCGGCGAAGATCTGCGGCCGGTCCGGGTTGATGTTTTCCAGCCCCTCGACCGTGACGGGCGTGCCGCTGACGCGCAGCATCATGCGCCCCCACGCGCGGCCGGCCCAGTCGTAGACGCGGCCGCGCACCCCGAGCAGCGCGCAGACGATGACGAGCGATGCCAGGAATATGGTACCGAAGAAGAGGGCGATGTACGCCCATATGGTACGAATCAACGACTTCCTCCAGCGAAGTGGCGGTACCCTTCGACATCCGGCGGCGCGATGGAGCCGTCGCTCCGGCGCAGCGCGACGCCCGGCTCCTCGCGCACGACCCCGACGCGGGTGAGCCCGATGCCGAACGTGTCCGCGAACTCGGTCGCGAGGGGCTGGACGACGCCGGGCCTCGCGGCGAAGCACAGCTCGTAATCCTCGCCGCCGCCGAGGGCGAGCGCCAGCCCCCCTTCCCTGCCCGCGACCTCGATGGCTACCCCATTGACTGGGATCCTTTCCTCCTCCAGCAGAATCCCGAGCCCGCCGGCCGCGGCGAGGTGGGCGACGTCGCCGACGAGGCCGTCGGAGAGGTCGAGCATGGCGCGCGGCACGTCGCGCTCGGCGAGCCAGAGCGCCTCGCGGATGCGCGGCCGCGGGCACGCGAACGCGTCGCGTGCCGCGGCCGGCGGCTCCGCGCCGCCCAGCCAGCAGCGGACCGCCGCGGCGGCCGCGCCGAGCGAGCCGGTCACCCACACCTCGTCGCCCGGGCGGGCGCCGACACGGAGCACGGGGCGCTCGGCGCGCCCGAGGACGACGACGTCGAGAAAGAGCGGCCCTGGCGACCGAGCGACATCGCCGCCGAGGAGGATCGCGCCCTCCGACTCCAGCATCGCCGTCGCGCCGGCCATGCACCGTTCGGCGAAGTCCGGGACATCCGACGCGGGCGCGCCGAGCGAGACGAGCGCGCCGAGCGGCGCGGCGGCCATCGCCGCCAGGTCGCTGAGCGCCGCGGCCGCGGCCCTTCGCCCGATCTCCTCCGGCCCCAGCCACGCGCGCCGGAAGTGCACGTCCTCGACCGAGAGGTCCGTGCTGATGGCGATCCGGCCGCCCTCGAAGACCGCGCAGTCGTCCCCCGGCCCGACCACGATGTCCGGGCCGGTCTGCCGGCTGCGCGCGAGGAACCGGCGGATCAGGTCGAACTCGGGCCCGGGCCCGAGCGGCGTCGGCTTCACCACCGGGGCGGCTGGTCGAACGTGATGAAGGGGAATCCGAGCGGCGGCGCCTCGGGGCCGGGGTCCGCGAAGGCGCGGTCCATCGCCTCGGAGACGTCGTCCGGGAGGAGCGAGCGGCCGCGCGCGGCGAGGTCGGCGGCGCGACCGCAGTAGTGGAGCGCGAGCGCGCCCGCGTCCCGCGGCGTCGCGCCGGCCGCCATGAACGCCACGGCCGCGCCGGCCAGTTGGTCGCCCATTCCCGCCGTCGCCAGGTCGGAGGAGTGCAGCGTGGCGATCATGACCGGCTCCCCCGGCGCCGCCACGACCGACGGCGCGCCCTTGAGCAGGACGGCGCACCCGAACGTCTCCGCGGCGGCACGGGCCGCATCGAGCGGCGCGGCAACGATCTCGGCCACCTCGCGGCCGAGGAGTCGGCTCGCCTCGCCGGGGTGCGGCGTGAGGAGCAGCGGCCGCTCCGCGGCGACGTCGCGCAGGCGGTCCTGATCCTCGGCCAGGAGCGTGAGCGCGTCGGCGTCGAGGAGCGTGGGGACGCCCCGCGTCGCGTCCAGAACGTGCCCCAGTCGACGACGCGCGGCGTCATCACGGCCGAAGCCGGGGCCGATCAGCGCGGCGTCGACCGCGGCCGCCGCCGCGCCGACCGCATCCGCGTCGTCCAGGTTCGCGTAGACCGCCTCGGGCACGCGGGTCTGCAGGACCTCGCGGTTCAGCTCCGGCGCGGCGAGCCGCACGTACCCGGCCCCGGCGCGAAGCGCGGCGCGCACGGCCGTCGCCGCGGCGCCGGCCATGCCGTACCCGCCGCCGGCGACCAGGACCCGGCCGACCGAGCCCTTGTGCGCGTCCGGCTTCCGGCGCGGCAGCCGCGCGACCGCCCACGCCGGCGTGATCAGCATCGCCGGCGGCACGCGCGCCGGATCGAGCGGCGGGAAGCCGATCTCCACCGCCACGATCCGCCCGCACGCCCGCCGCCCCGGCGCGAACAGCAGTCCGAGCTTCGGCCAGCCGAACGTGATCGTGACCGCGGCGCACACGACGTCACCGGGGACCTGCCCCGTCGTAGCGTCGACCCCGGACGGGAGATCGAGCGCGACGATCGGCCGGCCGGCCGCGTTCATCGCCTGGATCGCCTCGGCGGCCCGCCCGCGCGGCGCGCCGGACGCACCCGTCCCGAGGATGCCGTCGACCAGCACCTCGGCGCCCGCGAACGCCGCGGCTCTCGCTTCGAAGGGGAGTATGGGGACGTCGTGGCCGTGGGTCAGGCCGGGATCGGGCTCGCGCGAGCCCACCGCGATTCCGGCGACTTCCCTGCCCCACGCCCGGAGCGTCCGGAGCAGGACGAGCGCGTCGCCGCCGTTGTTCCCGCTCCCCACCGCCGCCACCACCCGCCCCCGCGGGTACAGCCGGTCCAGGATCAGCGCCGCCGATCGGCCGGCATCCTCCATGAGCACTCGCTCGGGGACGCCGTGGCGCTCGCGCGCCTCCCGGTCGAGCGCCGCCGCCTCGGCGGCAGTCCACACGGCCACATGCTCGCGGCCGAAGACGTCGCGCTCCGTCACCAGAGGCCGACCGGTCCGTTGTCGTTACTTGTAGCTCTGCCCGATCGTGCGGCCGAAGCTGATCTCGCCGTTGTCAATCCGGATGTTGAACCCGCATTCCGGATTGGAGCAGACCCACGCCTTGAAGGTGATCGGCGCTCCATCGCGACCGTAGTCGGAGAGCGGAAGCATCGTCCCCTCACCACACTTGCGACACGTGGGATACTGCAGATCTGCCGGCGTCATTCAACCCCCTCCCTCAGTAGGGACACCGAGGGCCCGCAGCCCATCCCGGCCCGGCCCCATCACCAACCACCACGAGTGCGGCCATCAGCGCAAGGCACGTTCCACGGACGCCTTGGCGACGCCGCACGTCGGACACGATGCAAATGCTGCTCTGCGAAGCAGATAATCCTGGACCGCGGACACGAACGCCGCATGGCTCCAGATCAGGGGACTGACGGAGAGAGGCGCGCCGGAGAACGGGTGAAGCTGCTCGGGGAGCAGCCCGCCCGACGTCGCGTGGTTGGCGACCCACTCGAGCGGATCGAGCGCCGCGTCGAGCTCGGCCGGCGTGCGTGCGCGTGCCATGCGCCACCGCGCGTGCCAGCACTGCGCGATGAACCACGGGTTGCCGGGCACACGCTCCCAGTCCCGACTGACGGCATGATAATAATCTCCGCGGTATCGGGCCAGACCGCCGACCTCGGTGCGGACGGTGAGCGCCTCGATGACGGCGTCGAGCGTGGCGACGAGACGCGGGTCGTCGGCCTCGAGGAAGCCGAGGAAGTGGAGGCCGAAGAGCGAGCTGTCGGGCGTCGCGTCGCGAGCGAACGGCGCGCCCTCCGCCTCGGGCGGAACCAGCATGCGCAAGAACCGGCCGGCCTCCTCGTCCCAGAGGTGGCGCAGGATGCCGTTCCGGACCGACTCGGCGGCGTCGCCGTACTCGGCGGCGCGTTCCTCGTCGCCGAATGCGCGGGCGAAGCGCGCCGCCGCGTCCAGCCCTGCCCAAACCGCGGCGCAGGTGAAGGTGAGCACGCCGCGCCGCTCCTCCCAGAGGTCCCAGGACGGGAGCGGCAGCCCCGTCTCCGGGTCGCGATACGCGGCCATGAAGTCCGCCGCGCACACGATGAAGGAGCGGAAGAGCGGCTGGACCTGCTCGACATCGCGGTACCGCTCGAAGTGCCGCCACAGCGCCCAGAGCACGAGCGCCGTCTCGTCCTCCTGGATCGGCAGCATCTTCCGCCCCTTCTCGTCCACCCACGGGTGCCACGAGGACGCGAGCGAGCGGTCCGGGTTGTACTTGTGCAGGAAGTACCCCTCGCGCTTGACCAGATGACCGGCGAAGTCGAAGAAGCGCTGCGCGAGCGACGGGTACCCGGCGCGGCTCAGCGCTTCGGCGATGAGCGCGCCGTCGCGCGGCCACATGTACGCGTACGTGTCCCGCGCCATGTGCGTGATGTCCGAATCCGTCGCCGCGATGATCGCGCCGCCCTCGTCCAGGTGCGTACGCATGACCAGGAGACTGGTCTTGTAGAGCGAGATGATCCGCTCCGGCAGCCCGCTGTCGACCTCGTGCTTCTCGACCCAGAGCCGCCAGTAGCTGCCGGTCCGGTCCAGCAGCGTGGCCGGCCCCTCCTCGCGCACGATCGTGCACAGCTCGACGACGTCGCCGTAACGCTCGCCCGCCGCGATCCAGTAGTAGGCGACGCTCTCCCCCGACGGCCCGACGTCCATCTCGATCGAGACGGTCGAGTCGACCGAACCCTGCGCGATCGGGTTGCCGCTCAGGATCCCGTCGCCCTCGGCGTCGCGCCACGTCCCCTCGGCGCCGCCGACCCGCTTCTTCCCCGTCGAGAAGCGCGAAAGCCGGTAGTCCGGCGCCGCGCCGCCGCCGATCAGGAAGTAACGGTCCCGCTTGTAGTGGATGATCGCATCGACCTCGGGGTCGTAGAGCGCCGTGTCGCCGACGTCCGTCCCCGAGATGTGGAAGTCGTGGTGCAGGAAGATCCTGACCTGCCGCGCCTCGCCCCGCGTGTCGCGGACGCGTAGCTCGCGGCAGAAGACGTCGCTCTCGAAATCGATCGCGTCGCGGCAGCGCACCTCGAGTCCGAGGCCACGGTGGCGCAGGAGGACGTCGCCGACCAGCGTCCCCTCCTGGTAGCCGATCTCGCGGTCCCACGTCTCGTCGATCCAGTGCGTGGCGCCGTCGACCCAGACCCCGAAGCGGAACGGATGCCCTTCGGTGTGGTTCTCGATCCCGATGTGAGGGAAGTAGATGTCGCGGATCCGGTAGAACTCGTCGAAGTTGATCAGGAATCGGCCGTTGCCGAGAACGAGGGATCTTGCCATTCAACTACCAACACGGCTCGGCCGTCATCGGATATCGACTCCCCATGGGTAGTCCCGCTCGAAGGCCTGCTCGAAGTCGAAGACGTCGACGAAGTCCTCGGGCGAGTCCTCGGGCTGCTTGATCAGCACGCCGCAGTCCACGAGGGCGAAGACCATGTCGCCGAAGTCGCGCGTCGACCGGATGCCCCAGTACTCCAGGACCGTTCGGGCCATGGGGCCGAAGCGCTCGATCGCGAGATCGCGGATCCCCTCGGCGAGCTCGCGCCCGCTGATGTGTCGCGGCTCCGGCAGCCTCTCGATGACGTGGTGCAGCGCCGAGAGCACGAACAGGTAGGCCGTCTCGTGGAATCGGGGATGGCGCTCACGCAAGCGCTCCATCACCTCTTCATCGAAGATGGCGTGACTCATCGTCTCTCGAAGGGGTCAGGACGCAGCCCGTTGGATTGCATCGTCGCCGCGGGCGATGCGGCCCGCGAGCGCCAGGTCGACTGCCTGTGCAACATCTTCCAGGAAAACGAATTGCACGTGCCGTTTCACATCCTCCGGTACATCCGCGAGGTCCGCCTCGTTCCGTCTGGGGAGCAGAACGGTGCGGATCCCGGCCTGCGCGGCGGCGATGAGCTTTTCCTTCATGCCGCCGACGGGGAGGACGTGGCCGCGCAGCGTGACCTCACCCGTCATCGCGACGTCCCGCCGAACGGGCCGGCCGGAGAAGAGCGACGTGAGCGCCACCACCATGGCCACGCCGGCCGAGGGGCCGTCCTTGGGCGTCGCGCCGGTCGGGACGTGGACGTGCACGTCGCGCTCGGCGAAGCGGTCGGCCGGGATCCCGAGCCGGTCGGCGTGCGACCGGACGTAGCTGTAGGCCGCCCGGGCCGACTCCTTCATGACGTCGCCGAGGTGGCCGGTCAGGTGGATGTCGCCCGCGCCCGGCACGGCGACCGCCTCGACGAAGAGAATCTGGCCGCCCGCGGGCGTGAACGCCAGAGCCGTCGCGGTCCCGATCTCGTCCCGGCGGCCGGCGAGCTCCTGCTCGAAGCGGCGCTTGCCGGCGAACTCCTCGAGGTTGGCCTCGGTGATCCCGACCGGGCTCTCGTCCCCGGATTCGACACGGCGCAGCGCGATCTTCCGCATGATGCGCGCGATCTGCCGTTCGAGCTCGCGCACGCCGGCCTCGCGGGTGTAACCGTCGATGAGGCGCCTAAGCGCGCCGTCGTCGATCTCGACCGCGCCGGGCTCGAGTCCGGCGGCGGCGAGCTGGCGCGGGATCTGGTGGCGCCGGGCGATCTCGAACTTCTCGCTGGCGGTGTAGCCGGGCAGCTCGAGGACCTCGAGCCGGTCCTGCAGCGCCGGGGGAACCGACGCCAGCGTGTTGGCCGTGGCGATGAAGAGGACCCGTGAGAGGTCGAACGGCACCTCGAGGTAGTGGTCCGAGAACGTGTGGTTCTGCGCCGGGTCGAGCACCTCGAGGAGCGCGGCGGTCGGGTCGCCACGGAAATCCTGGCCGACCTTGTCGATCTCGTCAAGCATGAAGACCGGGTCGCGCACGCCGGCCTGACGGATCCCCCGCACGATGCGCCCCGGCAGCGCGCCGATGTAGGTGCGCCGGTGGCCGCGGATCTCCGCCTCGTCGCGGATCCCGCCGAGCGAGACGCGGACGAACTCGCGTCCCAGCGCCTCGGCGATGCTGCGCCCCAGCGACGTCTTCCCGACCCCCGGCGGCCCGACGAAGCAGAGGATCGGCCCCTTCTGCTCCGGGTTCAGCTTGCGGACGGCCAGGAATTCGACGAGGCGCTCCTTGATCTCGTCCAGGTCGTAGTGGTCGCGGTCGAGGACCTCACGCGCGTGCTTGAGGTCGATCGTCCCGCCGCTCTCGCGCGACCACGGCATCTCGACCAGCCACTCGAGGTAGCCGCGGATGATGTGGTAGTCCGGCACCTGCTCGGGGGTGCGCTCCAGTCGCCGTAGCTCGCGCTCCGCCTGCTCCCGCACCCCGTCCGGCATCCCCGCCGCCGCGATGCGCCGCCGGAACAGCTCCGCGTCGCTCTCCTCCCCCTCCCCCAGCTCGTCCCGGATGACGCGCATCTGCTCGCGGAGCCAGAACTCCTTCTGCGTCTTCTCGACCTCGTCCCTGAGCTTGCGCTGGAGCTCCGAGCCGTACTCGAGGACCTTCTGCTCCTCCTTCAGGATCGCGGCGAGCTGCTCGAGCCGGCGGGCGACGCTCGGCTCCTCGAGGAGTCGCTGCTTGCGCTCGACGTCGACGGCCAGGTGCGCGCCGATGAGATCGGCGAGGTGGTCGGCGTCCGTGACGTGCGCGAGGAACTGCTTGACCTCGTCGGCGCCCTGGGGGAGGAGCGCGGCGATCTCCTCGAACTGCCCCACGACGATGCGCTGGAGCGCCTGGACCCGGAGCTGGTCTTCCTCGGAGGCCGGCATCTCCTCGACCGCCGCCGTCCAGACGCCGTCCTCCTGCCGGAAGTCCGACACCCGCAGCCGCGCACGCCCCTGGACCAGGACCCGCAGGCTCGCGTCCGGCATGGTGACGTGCTGGAGGATGAAGCCCAGTGTGCCGACCGGGTAGAACGGCGGCTCGGCGCCCGGCGGCTCGGCGGGATCGCGCCCCGGGCGGACGGTGACGAGCGCGATCCGCTTGCTCCCGACCGCCGCCGCGCCCACCGCCTTCACCATCGGCGGCTCGGTCACGGCGAGGGGGACCAGGATGTGAGGGAAGACGACGACGCCCACGAGCGGGAGGACCGGCAGCCGCTCCGGGATGCGTCCGTCCTCGGTGCTGCTCGCGAGCTGGTCGTTCGACATTGGCCGCCTGTGCGACGGGGACGCCCTGGAAAACGAAAGAGCCGGCCACGTGGCCGGCTCCGATCCATGCAAATTCCCAGCCGTGGACGGCGTTCAGGTGCCCACCGCCACGTGACCGTGCGCCAGCTCCGGGTAGAGCGGAAACGCGCGGCACAGCTCGGCGACGCCGTCGGCGACCTCGCGCAGCACCGCCTCGTTGGTCGGCGCTTCGAGCACGTCCGCGATCCAGCCGCCGATCCGGCGCATCTCCTCCTCGCGCATCCCTCGCGTCGTGAGCGCGGCGGTGCCGATACGCACGCCCGACGTCACGAACGGCGACCGCATCTCGCCGGGAACCGTGTTCTTGTTCACGGTGATCCCCGCGCGGCCGAGCGCCTCCTCGGCCTCCTTCCCCGTCAGCTCGCGACGCCGCAGATCGATCAGCAGGAGGTGATTGTCCGTCCCGCCGCTGACCAGCTCGACGCCGCGCTCGAGGAGCGTCTCGGCGAGCGTCGCCGCGTTGGCCACAATCTGCCGCGCGTACGCCTTGAACTCCGGCGACAGCGCCTCCTTGAACGCGACCGCCTTCGCGGCGATCACGTGCATGAGCGGCCCGCCCTGGAGCCCCGGGAAGACCTGCTTGTCGAGCGCCTTCGCGTGCTCGGCCCGGCTCACGAAGAACCCGCTCCGCGGGCCCCGCAGCGTCTTGTGCGTCGTCGACGTGACCACGTCCGCGTGCGGGACCGGGCTCGGGTGCACGCCGCCGGCCACCAGACCGGCGATGTGCGCCATGTCGACCATCAGGATCGCGCCGACCTCCTTCGCGATCGAGCCGAACGCCTCGAAGTCGATGAGGCGCGGGTAGGCGCTCGCGCCGGCCACGATCATCTTCGGCCGGACGCGCCGCGCCAGCTCCCGCACCTCGTCGTAGTCGATGCGCCCCGTGTCCTCGCGCACGCCGTACGCATGCACGTCGAACAGGCGGCCGCTGAAGTTGACCGGCGAGCCGTGCGTGAGGTGTCCGCCGTGCGTCAGGCTCATCCCGAGCACCCGGTCGCCCGGCTCGAGGAACGCCATGTACGCCGCCATGTTGGCCGGCGCGCCGGCGTGCGGCTGCACGTTCGCGTGCTCGGCACCGAACAGCTCCTTGCACCGGTCGATCGCGAGCTGCTCGACCACGTCGACCCACTCGCACCCGCCGTAGTAGCGCCGGCCCGGGTACCCTTCCGCGTACTTGTTCGTGAGCACCGACCCCAGCGCCTCGAGGACGGCGCGTGAGACGAAGTTCTCGCTCGCGATCAGCTCGAGCCCTTCGTTCTGCCGCGCCGCCTCGCGCGCGATCGCGTCGTGGATCTCGGGATCGATCGCCTTCAGCACGTCCATGGCCAGGACCTCACACCCAGGTCCGCTGGATCTGCGCGACCTGCTCGATTCGCATTTCGGCGACCCGGTCGGCCGCCTGGTACGTCGGGATTCCCTGCGCCTTCGCCAGCTCGAAGATCTGGCGGAGCGTATCGTAGATCTCGCCGGCCTTACGCTGCGCACGATCGCGCGTCCAGCCGTTCAGCTCGCCGTACACGTTGATCAGCCCGCCGGCGTTGATCACGTAGTCCGGCGCGTACAGGATCCCGCGCCGCTCCAGCTCGTCGCCGTGCCGTTCCTCGGCCAGCTGGTTGTTCGCCGAGCCGGCGATGATGTCGAACTTGAACTGCGGGAGCGTCTCGTCGTTGACGACGGCGCCGAGAGCGCACGGCGCGAAGACCTGCGCATCGACGCCGTAGATCTGGTCCGGCGCGACGGCCACGGCGCCGAACTCCTTGACCACCCGCTGGATCCGCTCCTCGTCGATGTCCGTGACGGTCAGCTTGGCGCCCTCCTCGGCGAGCAGCCGGCAGAGGTGGTAGCCGACGTGGCCGAGACCCTGCACCGCGATCCGCATCCCCTCGAGCGAATCGCTGCCGTAACGCTCGAAGGCGCACGCCTTGATCCCCCGATAGGTCCCGTAGGCCGTCACGGGCGACGGGTCGCCGCTCTTGTGCGCGATCCCGGTCACGTACTCCGTCTCCATGTGGACGTAGTCCATGTCCTCCGTGCTGGTCCCCACGTCCTCGGCCGTGATGTAGCGGCCCTTCAGGGATTCGACGAACCGGCCGTGCGCCCGGAAGATCGCCTCCCGGCGCGTCGTTTTCGGATCGCCGATGATGACGGCCTTCCCCCCGCCCAGGTTCAGGCCCGTCACGGCGGCCTTGTACGTCATGCCGCGGGAGAGACGGAGCACGTCGATCAGCGCTTCCTCGTCCGACCTGTAGTTCCAGAAGCGCGTCCCGCCGAGCGCCGGGCCGAGGGTCGTGTCGTGGATGGCGATGATCCCCTTGTATCCGGCCGCGGGCTCGTAGCAGAAGACGACCTGCTCGTGCTCGTACTCACCGATCCGCTCGAAAATCTCCATGATCTCTCCAAAAAAATGTGCTCCCGCGCGGGTCACGAGCGGTACAACTCGCGCGCGATCACGACGCGCAGGATCTCGTTGGTGCCCTCGTAGATCTCGGTGGCCTTGGCATCGCGCATGAGCTTCTCGACCGGATAGTCGCGCATGTAGCCGTAGCCACCGTACACCTGGACGGCCTGGGTCGTGACCCACATGGCCGTCTCGCTCGCGAAGACCTTGGCCATGGCCGAAGCGCGCGTCGACGGCGACCGCGCCGCGGCGCCGACCAGCGCCCGCGCGGCCTCGACCCGGGTGGCCATGTCCGCGAGTTTGAACTGAATGCCCTCGAATGTATTGAGCTTCTGGCCGAACTGCTCGCGCTCGCCCGCGTACCGCACGGCGTGCTCGAGCGCGGCACGCGCGATCCCGGTCGCCTGCGCGGCGATCCCGAGGCGCCCGATGTCGAGCGACTCCATCGCGTAGTGGAAGCCGCGCGTCGGGTCGCCGAGCAGCGCGTCGGCCGGGAGCCGGACGTCGCGCAGCTCGACGGTCGCGACCTCGATCGGCCGCAGCCCCATCGTCGTCTCGACGCCCGTGACCTCATACCCCGCGCTGTCCGTCGGGACCAGGAAGAGCGCGATCTTATCGTCCACCCGCGCCGCCACGACCGCGAGCCCGGCCAGCCGCGCGTTCGTCACCCATTTCTTGGTCCCCGTCAGGACCCATCCGTCGCCGTCGCGCGTGGCGCGCGTCCGGATCGACGCCGCGTCGGAGCCGGCCTCCGGCTCCGAGAGCGCGAAGCAGCCGATCACCTCGCCCGCGGCGAGGGGGCCGAGCCAGCGCTCCTTCTGCGCCTCGGTCCCGTGGCGCAGGATCGCCTCGACCGCGAACGCGCTGTGGATCGAGACCGTCAGCGCCACCGACGGCTCGCCCCACGACAGCTCCTCCAGCACCGCGACGTACGTCGGGAGGTCGAACTCCATCCCGCCGTACGCCTCGGGGACGCGCATCCCGAAGAAGCCGAGCTCGGCCAGATGCGACAGAACCGCAGGGTCGAGCCGACGCTCGCGGTCCCACGTCTCGACGTGAGGCCGCAGCTCGGCCTCCGCGAATTCCCGCGCCAGCGATCGGACCTGCTCCAGCTCTTCGTTCATCGGACCGTCACCCGTAAGCGTAGAAGCCCCGGCCCGTCTTGCGGCCCAGCCACCCGGCGGCGACGTACTTCCTCAGGAGCGGGCACGGGCGGTACTTGTCGTCCCCCAGGTCCCGATGCAGCACCTCCATGATCGAAAGGCACGTATCCAGGCCGATCAGGTCCGCCAGCGCGAGCGGGCCCATCGGGTGGTTCATACCGAGCTTCATGACGGTGTCGATCGCCTCCGCCTCGGCCACACCCTCCATCAGGCAGTAGATCGCCTCGTTGATCATCGGCATGAGGATGCGGTTCGAGACGAAGCCCGGGAAGTCGTTCGCCTCGACCGGCGTCTTCCCGAGCGCGCGCGACAGCTCCATGACCGTCGCCGTCGTCTCGTCCGACGTCTGCAGGCCCCGGATCACCTCGACGAGCTGCATGACGGGAACCGGGTTCATGAAGTGCATCCCGATGACCTGCTCGGGACGACACGTTGTGCGGGCCAGCTCCGTGATCGAGATCGACGACGTGTTCGATGCCAGGATCGCCTCCGGCGCGGTCTTCTCGTCCAGCGCGCGGAAGATCTCGACCTTCATCTCCAGCTTCTCGGGCACCGCCTCGACGACGAGCTGCGTCCCGGCCGCGGCGTCGAGCGACGTCGCGGTCCGAATCCGGCCCAGGGTCGCCTCCTTGGCGGCGGGCTCCAGCGTGCCCTTCTTGATCTGGCGGTCCAGATTCGCGGCGATCGTCGCGACCGCACGCTCGAGCCGGTCCTCCGCGACATCGATCAGGACCGTCTCATATCCATGCTGGGCGAAGACGTGGGCGATCCCGTTGCCCATCGTGCCACCGCCGATCACCGCCACCCGACGAACGTCCACGATCCAATCCCTCCTATTCCGTCTATCAAGCGGCCGCCCGCCGGTCCACGAGCGGCTCGAGTTCGCGCATCTCCGGCGCCTCGTCGAGCCCGGGCAGGCGCTGCACGGCGACGAGCGCCAGCGCGAAGGCCACCGTCGCGCCGAGTCCGCCCTCGGGGCCGAACGGGCCGCCCGTCATCCAGTCCGGCCCCGTCTCCGCCACGTCGTAGAGCGGCGTGTTGAAGAACCCGAGGCCGCTCACCGGCAGATCGAAGAGCGACGCCATCGTCCAGTTCCACCCTACGTGCACCGCGGTCGCGAACCAGAGGCTCCGCGTCCGGAGGTACGCGGCCGAGAGCAGCACGCCGGCGAGGAAGATGTTGAGCAGCCCGATCGCGGTCACGTTCGGGTTCCCCAGATGTGCGACCGCGAACGCCGCGCTGGCGAGCAGCGTCGCTGCGACCGGGCCGATCGCCTGCGTCAGCACCTGGAACGGGTACCCGCGAAACGCCGCTTCCTCGAACGCCGCCGCGACGGTGAACGCCGCCAGGTCGAGGGCCAGGGTCCGGACGTACACCCCCGCGGTCCCCTCGTCCGCGGCAAAGCCGATCCACCCCGCGGCGGCGAGGGCGCCGACCACGACCGCGAGCGCGCCGCCGCCGATCAGGAGCCCCGCCCAGATCTCGCGGACCGTGTTCGACGTCCAGGCGAAGCCTAGCGCGCCCGGGCGCCGGCGGTCGACCGCCGCGAGCAGGACCCACCCGGCGCCGAGCGCGGCGACGAGCGGGATCGCCTGCCAGAAGAGCAGGGTCTTCCCCGTGCCCGGCGGGCCGAACACGGTCACCGCGACGAGGCTCCCCGCGACGTACAGCACGAAGCCGAGCCCCAGGAAGAGCAGGATCCTCCAGGGCGCGCGCAGCGTGCCGTTCGCGATGAGGACCGACGCGCGGCCGGAACCCATCGACGAAAAGACCCTCGAGCCGGTTAGACCAGCTCGAGGGTCCGATTGCGCAGCCGCGCGGCGATCACTACCGCCACGGCGAGCTTTACGACCTCGCCTACCAGGAATGGCGCGACGCCGAGCGCGATGGCCGCCCCGGCATCCCCCGTAATGATCGCGAGCTGCGACGCGCCGCCCACCAGGATCACGGCCGCGCCGGCCGCGAGCGCGAGCCCGAGCCTCACCGTCGCGACGATCCGGTTCGCACCGCTACGGCCGGCCAGCGCGCCCGCCACGACGGCCGCGACCGGGAACGCGAGCAGGTAGCCGCCGGTCGGACCCAGCAGCCATGCGATCCCCGCCGCGCCACCCGAGAAGACCGGCGCGCCGAGCATCCCGGCGGCGAGATACGTCACCTGGGAAGCGGCGCCCAGCCCGGGACCGAGGAGCGCGCCCGCGAGGACGACGACCAGCGTCTGCAGCGTGACCGGCACCTGCGTCCCGGGGATCGGCACCGCGACGTACGCGCTCAGCGCGGTCAGCAGCGCGAAGGCGGCCACCATCACGACGCGCCGCGCGGCGCGGTTCGCGACCACCTCGATCCCGGCGATCCTGCGGAGCTGTAGCACCAGATTCGTCATCGTCACACCCTTTCCACCGAGAGGGCAACGGCGTCGCCGCCGCCGAGGCACAGCGTGGCCAGGCCGCGGCTCGCGTTGCGATCCTTGAGAGCGTAGAGCAGCGTGGTCAGGATCCGGGCGCCCGACGCGCCGATCGGGTGGCCAAGCGCGACCGCGCCGCCGTGCACGTTGACCCGGTCCCAATCCCAGCCGAGCTCCTTCCCGTCGGCCAGCGCCTGTACCGCGAACGCCTCGTTCGCCTCGATCAGGTCGTAGTCGCCGATGGTCGTGCCTTCCTTCTCCATGACGCGCCGGACCGCGCGGACGGGGGCGAAGAACAGCTCCCGCGGCGCGACCGCGCCCGTCGCGTACGCGTTGATCCGCGCCAGGACCGGCAGCCCGTGCGCCTTCGCGTACTCCTCGCTCGCCACGACCACCGCCGCCGCGCCGTCGTTCAGCCCCGGCGCGTTCCCCGCCGTCACGACCGGGTTCGTCACCTCGGGCGGCATGTCGTTCAGGAACGCCGGCTTCAGCTTCGCCAGCGCCTCCATCGACGTGTCGCGCCGCGGCGGCTCGTCCGTGTCGATCACGACCGCGCCCTTGCGCCCCGCGATCTCGACCGGGACGATCTCCTCGCGGAACTTCCCCGCGTCGATCGCCGCGATCGCCTTCCGGTGCGACTCGAGGGAGAAGCGGTCGGCCTCCTCGCGCGTGATCCCGGCCTTCCACGCCGTGTACTCGGCGTGCCCGCCCATGTGGCACTCATGGAACGCGCACCACAGCCCGTCGTGGATCAGCCCGTCGACGACCTGCTGCGTGCCGAACTTGATCCCGTCGCGGTAGCCGCGCAGGTAGTGCGGCGCGTTGGACATCGACTCCATCCCGCCCGCGACCATGAGCTTGGCATCCCCGGCACGGATCGCCTGCGCCGCGAGCATGACGGCCATGAGCCCGGAGCCGCAGACGCGGCTCACGCCCATGGCGCCCACGGACTCCGGGACGCCGCCCCGGATCGCCGCCTGGCGCGCCGGCGCCTGCCCGAGCCCGGCCGAGACCACGTTGCCGAGGATGACGTCGTCGATCTCGGCGGGGTCGATCCCCGCGCGCTCGATCGCCGCCCGGATCGCAATGCCGCCGAGCTCCGGCGCCGAGAGCGGCGCCAGCCCGCCGAGGAATCGGCCGATCGGCGTGCGCGCCGCGCCGACGATCACCGGTGTGCGTGCTGCGTCTGCCATGATCTATCTCCTACGATCAGCCAGTGGCCACGAAATCATCCGCCAGGGCATCGATGCGGAGCCGCGGGAAGATACGAACCGATCCGCCTCCAGGCCAGGGGCCGGGGTCACGCCTCGGACCACTGTCACTCCTCGATCAACGTCGGCCGCTCCTCCTTCGGATCGAGCCTGCCCCACGCCACGCGCGGGTCGTGCTCGAAGATCAGGAGCCACCCCTCCTCCCTGGCGCGCCCGAGGATCTTCCGCTTGCTCTCCAGCGTGACGAGCGGCTCGACGTCGTACCCCATGATCCACGGGAGCGGCAGGTGCGCGGACGTCGGGACCAGGTCCGCCAGGAAGCACGCCGTCTCCCCCTCCGAACTGAGGATGACGGATTGGTGGTGCGGCGTGTGACCCGGCGTCGGGACCAGCCGGACGCCGGGGAGCAGCTCGTGCTCGCCCTCGACGAAGTCGAACAGCCCGGCCGCCTCTACGGGGTCGAAGTTGTCCGGCAGGTAGCTCGCGCGGATCCGCTCGTTCTTGAGATGCGCCCACTCCCACTCGCCGCGCTGCACCACGTAGCGCGCGCGGGGGAACGAGATCCGGACCCGCCCCTCCTCGTCCCGGTACGTGTTCCCGCCCGCGTGGTCGAAGTGCAGGTGCGTGTCGATGACGTAGGCGACGTCGTCCGGCGAGAAGCCCGCGTCGCGGATCGCGTCCTCGAGCCGCGTCGGCGAGCCGGCGTTCTCGATCCCGTAGATGTCGAGGAACTTCGCGTCCTCCTTGTTCCCCGCCCCGTTGTCGATCAGGATCAGCGCGTCCGGCGTCTCGACAAGCAGACAACGCATGGCGAGCGGGATGCGGTTCCGCTCGTCCGCGGCGATGCGCCGCTCCCAGAGCGGCTTCGGCACCACGCCGAACATCGCGCCGCCGTCGAGACGCTGGAGTCCCGCCTCCAGTGCGTGCAGCCGGAACCGGCCCAATTCGCGCGTGCGGCGCAGCGGCAGGTCGTCGACCGTCATCATATGTTCTCGATGGATCGCGGGAGCGCGCTCCTCTTCCGCCGGCGACGCCGGCTCGCGAGGAGCTTCTCCAGCTCCGCCCAGTTCGTGATCTCGTACCCTTCCACCCGCTCGAGGAGCCGCATCAGGATTTCGACCGTGGCCCGCGCGTCGCCGAAGGCGCGGTGCCGCGCGTCGTTGTCGATCCCGAAGTACTCCGAGAGCGCGCCGAGCGAGCGGCTCGCCACCTCCGGCACCACTTTCCGCGCCAGCTTCACGGTGCACAGCCGCCGCCCTTCCAGCCCCACGCCCGTCGCGCGCTCCAGCTCGTGGTGAAGGAATCCCCAGTCGAAGGCGACGTTGTGCGCGACGAACACCCCGCCCGCGAGCAATCGCCGGACCTCGCCCGCGATCTCGCCGAAGCGCGGCGCGTCGCGCACCATCTCGTCGGTGATGTTGGTGAGCTGCGTGATGAACGGAGGGATCGGCCTCTCCGGGTTCACCAGCGTCGTGAACTCGTCCAGGATCTCGCCGGTCCCGCGCACGCGGATCGCCGCGACCTCGGTCACGCGGTCGCCGCGCGCGGCGCCGCCCCCCGTGGTCTCCACGTCGACGACGACGTACTCGAGCGACCGCAGCGGCTCCGCCCCGATCGCAACCTCGTTCTCGGCTCCGTTCACCAGATGTCGTCTCTCATGATCGGCAGGGTCATGCACCGCGCGCCGCCGCCGCCCCGTACCAGCTCCGCGCCCTCGAACGTGATGACCGCCTTCTCGTCGTCCTCGAGCTCGACGTCCCCGGTCAGGAAGTCGATCGAGTTCACGATCCGGTAGCCCGCCTCACGCTCGAGCTCCGCGTACGTGTGCTCGTTGCGCGAGTAGCCCAGGATCAGCCCCGGCCGCACCGCCACGAAGTTGCACCCGCTCGACCACTGCTCGCGCTCCTGGAAGATACGCCGGTCTCCGCCGCAGAACACCGGCTCCAGCGGGAAATCCACCTCCCGCAGCGCCGCGAACAGGTTCGGCATCTCCCGCATCCCGCGCCGCCCCGCGCGGTAGTGCAACACCGCACACCGGTCCGGCCCCACGAAGCTCGGCGGGAAGATCACGCAGCGCTCCCGGTCGATCATCGTGAAGATCATGTCCAGGTGGATCATCGCCCGGTCCGTCGGGAGCACGACCGCCAGGATGTCCTTCACGCCGGCGCGCGCGAGCCGGTCCGCTATCGTGTCGAACGCGCCGGGGCTCGAGCGCTGCGACAGCCCTACCATCACCAGGTCGGGGCGCAGCACGTGTACGTCGCCGCCCTCGATCGTGTACCCGGCCCGGCGCTCCTCGCTGCCGTCGTAGATCAGCCCGCTGTTCCCCAGCAGCGGATGGTACGTGAAGAGCGCCTTCATCAGGATCTCTTCCGTCCACCGGGCCGTGAACTTCATCGAGCCGATGATCACGCCGTCGTTCACGACCATCGCCGCGTCTCGCGTGAAGAACAGGTTCGGCAACGGCGGCAGGTCGTAACTCGCCGCGTTCAATACCTCCTGCAGCGGCCCTTCCTCCGATTCCCGCCCCTCGATGAAGAGCGAGACCAGCTCCGCCGCGGGGATCTCCAACAGCTGGCGCGCCAGCGGCTCCGACCGCGCCACGTCCATGACCCGCTCGATCAGGAACGGACGCACCTCCGGCAGGTCCGCAATCTCCTCCAGGAGATCACGAACCTCGTACACCTCGCAGAACCGCGACAGGATCGCTTTGAACCGATGATGCTCCTTACGCGCCAGCTCCAGGTCGATGATGTCGTCGTACAGGAAATCCTCGCGCGTCGACGGCGTGACGGCCAGGAGCTCCGCGCCCGGCGTATGGCAGATCACGCCGCGCAGCCGTCCGATCTCCGATGTCACCCGCACCCTCGAGGTTTCCATGCCACCACCTCACTCTTCCGATCTGCGTTCGACCGGCGACACGCGGCGCCGGGCGCCCCCGCTCGCCAGCGCGTACGAGAGCCCTTCGATCTCCACCGCCATGTTCACGTTCTTCAACGCGACACCCGCGGGGACCCGCAACTGCACCGGCGCGAAGTTCAGGATCCCGCGCACGCCCGCACGCACGACCCGATCCACCACCTCCTGCGCGGCGGACGCCGGGACCGCCACGATCACGATGTCGATCGACTTCTCCGCCAGCCCCGCCTCCAACTCCCGCTCCGACCGCACCACCACCCCGTCCCACTTCTGCCCGATCTTCGCCGGGTCCGAGTCGAACACCGCCTCGATGTGGAACCCTTGCCGCCGGAAATCCTGATACCCGTAAAGCGCCTGCCCGATCTTCCCCGCGCCGATCAGCGCCACCCGCCACGTCCGCTGCAACCCCAGGATCGAGCGCAGCGCCTCGACCAGCTCCGGCACCGAATACCCCAGCCCCCGCTTCCCGAACGTCCCGAACGCCGACAGGTCCTTGCGCACCTGCGCCGCCGTCGTCCCGGACCGTCGCGCCAGCTCGTCGCTCGAGATCGTCCGTTCGCCGTTCTCGAGGCTTTCGTTGAGCACCCGCAAATAGACCGAAAGCCGCGCGACCGTCGGTTCCGCCACCTTCTTCATCTTCTGATGCTGGACCGGCAAGACCTGGGGGGTTCCTTGTGAAAGCATTCACAAACAAGTTACGCGCCACGCACGGGCGCGTCAATCGGAACCGCGGCCGGGAAGCCGGTGGCGCGGCGCGGTCGTCGAGCGCGATGGCGTGCGGGAACTGCGCCTATCGCGGTTGAGGCGACGCGTCGAGCTGCCCGGCTTGTTCCGTGATCCAGCGGCGCCGCTCGTCGGAGACGGGGCGCAGAATGACGTAGGCGAGGACGACGCCGCCGAGCAGGGTCAGGACGGCGGCAGGCCGGCCGAGCCCGAGCCCGTCCGCGACGAACGCCCAGATGAGCGGCCCGGCGATCGCGGAGAACCGGCCGACCATCCCGTAGAGGCCGTAGAACTCGCCGATCCGGTCGGGCGGCGTGAGGCGGAGCATGTAGGGCCGGTCGGCGGCCCAGGTCCCGCCGAGCGCGATCCCGGCGACGATCGGCACCGGCCAGAAGAAGACCGGCGGCAGGCCGAGGAATCCGAAGGCGGCGGTCGCGGCGAAGACGGCCATCCAGGTGAAGAGGACGCGGTCCAGCGAACGCTTGGGGCCGATCCGGTCGACCACCTTCCCCCAGATGAGCCCGCCGATGACCGCTGCGATCGTGGCGACGACGAGGACGAGCGACGCCTCCTCGGTCGAGAAGCCGACGTCGTTCGTCACGTAGACGCCGAGGAACGCGATCACGGTATAGACGGCGTCCGCGTAGAACACGCGCCCGACGAGGAACCGGAGCAGCCCCGGGAATCGCCGTCCGGTGCGGACCGTCTCCGCGACCTGCCGGGCCGCGGCGCCCACCGCGGCGGCCGAGAAGGTGCGGTCGCGGCGTCGTTCGCGCACGAAGAGGAAGCAAGGCAGCGCGAGGAGCAGGAACAGGATCGCCGTCGCGCGGAAGACGAGCGCGTAGCGGTCCGTCTGTTCCGCGGGCGGCAGCGCGTCGACGCCGGAGAGGAGCGCGCGGCCGACGAGGATCCCGATCAGCCCGCCGAGGTACCCGACGCCGACTCCGATCCCGCCGATCCGCCCGCGATTCTCCTCCGTGCTCACCTCGGCGAGGAGCGCGTCGTAGAACTGCAACCCCGCCTGGTAGGCGATATTGGCGACCCCGAAGAAGACGAGCGTCGCGCCAAGCCCGTGGGTCCCCAGGAGCGCGGTGAGCGCCACGCACACCAGGGTCGACACGACGAGGAACGGCATCCGCCGCGATGCCTGGTCCGTCAGCGCGCCGAGGAACGGCGAGACGACGAAGATGACGGCCATGGACAGGCTGTTGGCCAGGCTCCACGCCGTGTCGCTCGCGCCCATGACGTTCACGACCCAGAGCGCGAGGAACATCGAGCCGATGTTCATCGAGAAGATCGTGTTGGCCAGGTCATAGAGGACCCAGCCGGTGACGGCGGCGCGGGAGGCGCGCGGTTCCGGGCCGGCGGCGGCGATCTCTGCGGTGTGCATGGGGTTTCGTCCCGTCGGGCTGTATCGGCGAGGTCTAATCGATCGCCGCATCGGCGGCGGAGTGGTCCGTCGGGTACCCAGCGGCTCGGAGCGCCCGGGCGAGGCCGATGAAGGCCGCGGGCTCGAGCTCCTCCGGCCGGGCGGTCGGCTCGACGCCCGCCTCGCGGCAGACGGCGGCGACCGCGTCCGCGTCCAACCCGTACCCCGGCGCGGAGCGGAGGATCTTCTGGAGCTGCTTCCGGCGCCGGGAGAACGCCGCGCGCGTCAGGGTGCGCAGGTCGACTTCCTCCTCCGGCGAGAGCGGAGACGGCCGGAACGGCGTGATCCGGATCACCGCCGAATCCACGTCGGGGACCGGCCGGAACGCGCCGCGCCCGACGGTGAAGAGCCGTTCGACGGCGGCGACCGCGCGCACCCCGACCGAGAGCGCGCCGTACGCCTTTCCGCCCGGCTGCGCCAGGATCCGGTCGGCCACCTCTTTCTGCACCATCAGCACGATGCGCGCGGGGCGCACCGGCCGCTCGAGGAGCCAGAAGATCAGAGGCGTGGTGATGTTGTACGGGATGTTCCCCACCACCTTGAGCGCCGCCACGTCTTCGACCAGCGCGGCCAGGTCCTGCTCGAGCGCGTTGCCGTGGACGATCTCGACGCCGGGCGTGTCCTCGAATTCCCGGCGCAGCGCGGCGGCGAGGTCGTCGTCGAGCTCGATGGCGACGAGGCGCCGCACCGCGCCGGCGAGGTGACGGGTGAGCGCGCCGGTGCCGGGTCCGATCTCCAGGACTTCGTCGCCCGGCCCAGCGTCGACCGCCTCCACGATCTTGCGCTGGATGTTGGGGTCGACCAGGAAGTTCTGCCCCAGCGAGCGCTTTGCGCGATGCATGGCCTCAGGTCTTCAGCAGGACGGCGGTCCGGTCGTCCTGCGGGACGGCCGGCCTGGCCTGCCGCGCGATTCGGAACAGATGGTCGAGGATCTCGCGAGGCGAGCGGTCACGCAGCCGTGCGGCCTCGGCCAGCAGCTGCGCCTCGCCGGCCACGCCGCCGGTCGGCGCGAAGGCATCCGAGAGCCCGTCGGTGAAGAGGCAGAGCAGGTCGGCGCCGGAGCGCCATTCGATGACGGCCTCGTCGAACGCGTCGCCCGGCTCCGTCCCGAGCGGCGGGCTCGTCGCGCCGAGTCGTTCGGCGTGGCCTTCCGCGTCGATCCGGAACGCGTGCGGATGCCCGGCGTTCGCGTAGCGCAGCGTCCCGGCCGCCGGGTCGACCACGCCGTAGAAGATCGACAGGTGCATCTCCGTCGACTCCAACTCGTCGATGAGCGCCTGGTGCAGGCGCCGGAGCACCTCGGCCGGCGGGCCCGCCTCCTGGGCGTAGATCGCGGCCGCGCTCATAACCATCGCCATGATCAGCGCCGCCGAGAAGCCGTGGCTCGAGACGTCGCCGATCATGACGCCGAAACGATCGCCCGAGAGGCGGAACAGATGGTAGAAGTCACCGCCGACGGAGTCCGCCGGGACGCATCGCGCCGCGACGTCGATCCCTTCGAACCCGGACGCGTCGGGGAGCAGCTTGAGCTGGAGGTTGTTGGCCAGCTCGAGCTCGCGCTCGAGCCTCTCGCGCCGCACGCTCTCGGCCATGAGCCGGTGCGTCTCCAGCGCGGCGCCGACCTGGCTCGCGATCGCGGTGAGCAGCCGCTCGTCGCCCGCGGTGAAGCGCACGTTCGTCCGCCGGCCGACCAGCGTGATGACGCCGATCGTGCGGGTCGCCCCGTTGCGCGGCGTGAAGTTGATCGGGACCGAGAGGAACGCCTCCTGCCCCTGCGGGCGCGGGTCCATCGTGGCGGTCCGGGGCAGCCCCTTCCCTCGCTCCAGGTTCAGCGGCTGGCGCTCACGGAAGACGCGCGCCGTGACGGAGTCCGGGTCGTCGATCGGGATCGGGCCGCTCAGCCCCTTCTCGCCCACCGCGGCGGCCAGGTGGAGTGTCTGATCGGCCGGGTCCAGGACCCAGAGCGAGGCGCGCTTCGCCGCCAGCACGTCCGCCACGTCGTTCAGGATGCGGTGCACCGCCGCGTCGAACGAGGCGACCGTGCCGAGGACTTCGCTGATCGAGTAGAGGAGGTTGATCTCTTCGTAGCGCTCGCTCAGCTCCCGCGCGGCCGCGTGCGCTTCGCTCTCGTAGCGGAGCACGGCGGCGAGGGCCTCGGCGAGCAGTTCGGCGGCGGCGTGGCCGTCTTCCACGCCGTCGACTTTGACGACGAGCGCAGGATTCGCGTCGCCCTCGCCGAGGGGTCGAACGGCCGCGGCCCCGGAGGGTTCGCGGCCGCACGGCGCGTCGATCGGGTACAGGAGATCCGCGCGCTCGTCACAACGGCGCCAGATCCAGACTTTCGACTCGGGGTGTACCTGCCCGAACGACTGGATGACGCCGAAGGCGGCTCTGGGCAGCCGGAAAGATTCGTCGAGTACCCGTTCGATCACTGCGGCCACGAGCGTGCCTCGGCCCCGGAAGGTTCCCGATGGAGCACCATCGTGATCGAATTGCCGCGCTCGTTGAACTCGACGCGGTCCATCAAGGTGCGGATCAGGTAGATGCCGCGCCCGCCCGGCCGGGAAAGGTTGCCGGGGAGCGTCGGATCGGGAAGTGAGTCGGGGTCGAAGCCGTGGCCCTCGTCCGTCACGCGCACGGTGACCGACTCGGCCGCGACCGTCGCCTCGACCAGCACTCGCTTCCTGGGGTCGCGGGCGTTGCCGTACAGCATCGCGTTGGACAACGCCTCGGTGACGCCGACGCGGAGCTTGAGACCGACACGGTCGCAGTCGAAGCCGGCCTCGCTGCAGCGTGCCAGCAGGTACTCGACGGCGCGCTCGATCGCCCGCAGGTCGTTGGGCAGCTCCAGTACGATATCGGCGGACATCGAATTCGATACGGGGCCCGCCCGTCGTGGGCATTGGCTCGGGCCGGCCGCCCCGTCACGCCACCGGCCATCGGCGGCGGCATCGTGCAGGGCGGCCGTTGCTGTCCCGGGGAAGTTAACGCCCGTAGCGGAAAAACGGTAGGTCAGAACGAAGAGAGCGCCTCGTCCCGGCTCTTCGAGATCTGGAACAGCGTGTCCAGCTTGGTCAGCTCGAAGAGCGTGCGCAGGTCCTCGTTCAGGTTGGCCAGGCGCAGCTCGCCGCCCTGCTCGCGGATCTTCTTCGACAGACTGACGAGCACGCCGAGACCCGACGAATCGATGTAGCCCGTCCGGGCGAAGTCGATCAGGAACTTGCGCCCGCCGCCCTCCAGCTCCTGGAGCACCTTCTCCTTCAGCTCCTGTCGGTTGCCGACGATGAGCTGCCCCTCTACGTCGATGATGATGACGTCGTTCTGACGATTGACTGCAAAGCTCATGGCTCCCCCGTCGCACGAGTGAGATCGCAGTATGTGGCTCGGCGGCTCGCCGGGCAAGTTCGGTGCCGGCCGCGGCCTACGCCTGCAGCGCCGTGATGCACGCCACGTCCAAGATGTCGCTCGCGCTGGCCCCGCGCGAGAGGTCGTTGAACGGCCTGGCGAGCCCCTGGACGATCGGCCCGAGCGCGGTCGCGCCCGCCAGGCGCTGCACGAGCTTGTAGGCGATGTTCCCTGCGTCGAGGTCCGGGAAGACCAGGACGTTCGCGCGGCCGTCGAGCGGCGAGTCGGGCGCCTTGCGGCGGGCGACGTCGGCGATCAGCGCCGCGTCGGCCTGGAGTTCCCCATCGGCGACGACGTCCGGCTCCAGCTCGCGGAACCGGGCGAGCGCCTCGCGCATCTTGTCTACGCTCGGCCCCGCGGCGCTCCCGCGCGTCGAGTACGACAGGAACGCGACGCGCGGCTCGTCGCCCACGATCCGCCGTCGGTCGGCGACCGCGGCCCGCGCGATGTCGGCCAGCGTCGCCGCATCCGGATCGGGGTTCACGCCCGCATCCGTGAAGGTGAGCACCTCCTCGTCCGGCCCGCGGAACGGCTTAACCACCATGTAGAACGACGAGGATACGCGTCGGATCCCCGGCGCGGTGCCGATGCATCGGATCGCCGCCCGGAGCACGTCCGCGGTCGCGTGCGTCGCGCCGGCCACCGCCCCGTCCGCCGCCCCGCTCCGAACCAGCAGCGCGCCGAAGTAGAGCGGATCCGTCACGCGCTCGTCCGCCTCCGCGCGGCTCATCCCCCGCTCGGCACAGAGCCGGTGGAGCAGCCCGGCCAGCTCGTCGCGCCGCGGGTCCCGGTACGGATCCGCGACCTCGATCGCATCGGCGTCCGAGCCGAACGTGGCGAGCGCCTGCCGCACCTTGTCGACCGGCCCGAGGACGATCGGCTGCACGAGCCCGCCGCGGTGGAGCCGGGCGACGGCCTCGAGCGTGCGCTCGTCGGTACCTTCCGGGAAGATGATCCGCCTGCACGCCGCGGCCGCGCGGGACCGGACGCCCTCGACGAACCCGCTCACGCCCCGATCCGCTCCCTGCACTTCGCGACCAGCCGGTCGCGGACCAACGGCGACACGAACTCGCCCACCTCGCCGCCCAGCATCGCGATCTCGCGAACCAGCGAGGCGGAGAGGAACGAGTACCGCACGTCCGGCGCGAGGAAGAGCGTCTCGATCCCGGGCATGAGCTGCCGGTTCATGAGCGCCATCTGGAACTCGTACTCGAAGTCGGACACCGCCCGCAGGCCCCGCACGATGAGCGATGCGCCGCGCTCGCGCGCGAAGTCGACGAGCAACCCCTCGAACTCGGCGACCTCGACGCGCGGCTCGTCGGCGAAGGTCTCCCGGATCATGGCGACGCGCTCCTCGATCGTGAACAGGCCGCGCTTCACGTGCGTAGACGTGTGCGCCACGGCCACGACCAGTCGGTCGACGAAGCGGAGGGCGCGGTGGATGATGTCCTCGTGGCCGTTCGTGATCGGGTCGAACGAGCCCGGGTAGATCGCGATTCGTTCCTGGGCGGCTCTCGTCATTCGGGTGCGGGGATGGAGGTGAGTGCCGTGTCGCCGTAGCGGCGGGTCCGTGCGCCGGGCAGCTCCGGCAGGGACTCGTTCGCCCGGTGTTCGATCCATAACGAGTGTGCGAACGGTCGGGCAGCGAAGGCCCGCACGAGCGCCTCGGCCAGCCCCTGGCCGTACGGCGGATCGGCCAGCGCCACGTCGAAGGCGAAGGGTTCGAGCCGCTGCACGTAGGCGATCGCGTCGCCACGGACGACGGTGGCCTGGTCGGCGGCGCCGAGGCGCTCGAGGTTCGCACGCAGCGCGCGCAGCGCGCTTCCGGCCCGCTCGACGAAGGTCGCGTGCTCCGCGCCGCGGCTCAGCGCTTCCAGCCCGAGCGCGCCGGACCCCGCAAAGAGATCCAGCACCCTCGCGCCTGGCAGCTCGGGTTGGAGCGCGCTCATCCACGCCTCGCGCACGCGGTCCGTCGTGGGCCGCGTCTCCCGCCCCGGCGGCGCCTCGATCCGCCGCCCGCGCCAGCGGCCGGCGATGATCCTCATTCGGCCGGACGCAAGTCCACGAGCTTCGCCTGGAGCTCGGCCCGGCCGTTCCAGCGGTTCTCCTGGAGCTGGAACGCCACGTCCAGCCGACGACCGCCGAGCTCGCCGATCCGGTCGGCCATGCGGAACCCGATCGCGCCGAGCCGCACGCCGTCCTGGACCAGATCCATCTTGACGTGCCCGTCGCCGACGATGCGCGGACCGCCGACCACGCCGACGCCGCGCGTCACCAGCACCGGCGTCGGGTTGCCGACCCCGAACGGGCCGAAATGCCGCAGCAGATGGTAAAGCTCCTCGTCCGCCGCCCGCAACGGCAATTCGAGGTCGAACATCACCTCGGGGATCAGGTCGTCCGGCTCGAGCACCCGGTAGGCGTAGGCGTTGAGCGCGTCGCGGAACGCGTCGACCCGGTCCGGGAGGATGTCGAGCCCCGCCGCGGCGGCGTGGCCGCCGTAGCGCAGGAGGTGCTCGCCGCAGGCGTCCAGCGCGTCGTACAGGTGGAACCCCGGGATCGATCGCGCGCTCCCGCGCGACGGCCCGCCCGCAGGGTCCAGCGCGATCAGCACGACCGGCCGGTGGATCCGTTCGACGACCCGCGACGCGACGATCCCGATCACGCCCGGGTGCCAGCCGGCGCCGGCGAGGACGACCGCGCGGTCGCGATCGGGGTCGTACGTCGCCTCGAGCATGTCGAGCGCTTCGGCCAGTATCCTGCGGTCGACCGCCTGGCGCCGCCGGTTCTCCTCCTCGAGCGTCTGCGCGATCCGGTCGGCCTCCAGATCCGACTCCGTGAGCAGCAATTCGACGCCGAGCGACGCCTCGCTCATTCGCCCGACCGCGTTGAGCCGGGGCGCGAGCACGTGCCCCACCTGTCCGGCGCTGAGAGGCGCATCGTCCCCCACGGCGAGCCCGGAACGGCGGATCAGCGCCCGGAGCCCGGGGTTCCGCGTTTGCGGCATGAGCCTCAGCCCGTAGCGCACGAGCGTGCGGTTCTCGTCGATCAGCGGCGCCAGGTCCGCGACCGTCGCGAGGGCGACGAGATCCAGATAGTAGAGGAGCGACTCCGTGTCCTCGCCACGCGCCGCATAGAGCGCCTGACAGACCTTGTAGGCGACGCCGGCGCCGGCGAGCCCTTTGTGCGGGTAGGTGCAGTCGGGTCGGTTCGGGTTGACCACGGCCGCCGCGGGCGGCAGCGTCGCGCCAGGCGTGTGATGGTCGGACACGACGACGTCGATCCCCACGGCCGCCGCGGCGGCGATCGTCTCGTGCGCCAGGATCCCGCAGTCGCCCGTCAGGATCAGCGTGGCCCCGACCTCGCGCGCGCGGCGCAGCCCCGCCGGACCGAGGTCGTACCCGTCGGTCAGCCGGCTCGGCACGAACGGCACGACCCGGCCGCCGAGCGTGCGGAGCGCCCGGGTGTAGATCGTGGCCGCGCAGATCCCGTCGACGTCGTAGTCGCCGTGGACGAGGATCGTCTCGCCGCGCCGGAGCGCCGCGTCCAGGCGTGCCACGGCCTGCTCCATCCCCGCGAGCGCGAAGGGATCGTGGAGCTGGCCGAGGCGCGGCCGCAGGAACCGCTTCGCGGAATCCTCGTCGCCGTAGCCGCGCGAAACCAGGAGCCGACACACCTCCTCCGGGAGCCGCAGCGCGCGCCGGAGCGAGGCCGTGGCCTCGTCCGCCGCGAGCCCGCGCGGCACCCAGCGTCGAGGCGGATTCGAGACGTTCGTCGAGTGGGGCATCGGCGCGAAAGCTAGTGGCGCGCGCCGGGGCGTTGCAAGGCGAGAACCGGCCCCGCGCCGCGGCCCAACGGCGTCACGACGCGGGCGCCAGGATCACGCCGCAGCCCTCGCAACGCACCAGCGTCGTCCCCTGACGGACCTGCACCTGCTGCTGGATCGGAACCATGCCGAAACAGTGGCCGCACGCGCCATCCGCCGTGAGCGCCGCGATCGCGACGCGCGTCCTCCCGGAGCGGACCCGCTCGTAAAGTCGCGCCGTCGCCGGGTCGAGCTGACCGCTCTGACTCTCCCGCCGTTCCCGCAGCGTGGCCAGCTCGGACTCGACCGCGCCACGCGCCTCGAGCAGCTCCGCCCGCTTCGGCTCCATCTCCTCGCGCGCCTTGTCGAGCTTCTTCTCCAACTCGTCGAGCTTCAGCTCCGTGCGCGTGATCTCTTCCATGACCTGGATCGCCTCGGCCTCGTCCGCCTCGACCGCGGTCTTGATCAGGTGCAGCTCCGTCCGGATCGCCGCCTCTTCGCGAACGTTGCGGATCCGCTCGAGCCGCTCCTCCGTCTTCCGCAGCCGCTCGCGCTTGTCCTCGGCCGCGCGATTCAGCCGCCGCGACGCCTCGCGCAGCTCATCGAGCCGCTTGCGCCCCTCCTCGATCTCGCGACCCAGCGCCGCGACCGGCGCCTCGACCTCTTCGACCAGCGGATCGAACGACGACAGCTTCTTCTCGAGGCCGGCGATCTGATCGTCCAGCTCCTGCAGCGCCATCAGGGATCGGTAGAGCTCTCCCATGCTCCTCCACTTTCTGTGGGTGGTAAAGGATCAGGCCTGCGCCCGTAAGTATCTTCTGTATCTTGCACTTAGCTTAAACCCCATCCCTTTGAGCTCGGATCCGAGTTCGCGGAGGCGTCGGTTTACTTCCGTCAGCTCGCGCAGCGCGGCGACGGCCTCGTCGCCCGGCGATCCGAGGCGCCGTTTCAGCTCGTCCGTGCGCTCGAAGAGCGGCTGAGCCCGGATCTCGCCGACGAGTTCGGCGAAGACGCGGTCGGCGTCGCCCAGCTCCTCGCCGTCGCCGAGGAGGCGCTGGAGCGTCTCGAGCGCCGGCCCGGTGAGGCCCAGAACGTCCGGCGTCCGGCCCTGGAGCCCGCCGCCGCGGACCAGCGCCTCGAAGATGGCGCGGTAGGTCGGATCGGTGAGGTCTTCGGGACGGAGCGCTTCGGCCGCCTTGGCGATCCGGGATTCGTCGCGAAGCAGGAGCAAGAGGAGGAGTCGCTGGGCGGCGGCCCCCGCAGGCATGACCACGCGCGGTGGGTCCGGTCGCTCGAATCGGCGAGTCGTGCGCGGCCGCTCGGCCGGCGCGGCGAAAAGCTCGGCTTCGAGCGTCTCGCGGCGCACGCCGGTCCGTTCCGCCACCCGCGCCACGTAGATGTCCCTGAGCGCGGGGTCGACGACGGCGCGCAGCGTGGGGAGCAGCCCGTCGAGCGCCTTGCGCGTCCCTTCGGCGCTCTCGAAGTACCCGCGCGCGTCCAGGATCTGGATCTTCCGGTCGAGCACGTCGACCGCCGCGTCGAGGTACGGCTCGAGCGCCTTCGCCCCGCCCGCCCGGACCAGCGAATCGGGATCCTCTCCGGGCGGCAGCGTCACGACCAGCGGGTGGACCCGAGCGGCGAGGAGCGCGTCGGCGGTGCGGAACGTCGCGCGCAGCCCCGCGGAGTCGCTGTCGTAGAGGAGCAGCGCCTGGCGCGTGTAGCGCGCCAGGAGCGCGGCCTGTTCCGCCGTCATCGCCGTCCCCAGCCCGGCGACGACGTTATCGACGCCGTGCGCGGCGAGGGAGACGTAGTCCATGTACCCCTCGACGACGAGCGCCACGCCCTCCCGCCGGATCGCGCCCTTCGACCACGCGATGCCGTACAGGTGGCGGCCCTTGCTGTAGACCGGCGTCTCGGGGGAGTTGAGGTATTTGGGCGCACCCTCGCGCGCCGGGCCGAGGATGCGCCCGCCGAACGCGATGATCCGCCCGCCCGGATCGGTGATCGGGAAGATCAGCCGGTCGCGGAACCGGTCGTAGGGCGCGTCGCCGCGGTCGCTCGGCTTGACGAGGCCCGCCTCGATCAGGACGTCGTCGGGGATCCCGTGCCGGGCGGCCGCGTCGCGCAGCGCCTGCCACGCGTCGGGCGCGTAGCCGAGCCGGAACCGCCGGGCGACGTCGTCGGCGACGCCGCGTCGCGCGAGGTAATCGCGCGCCTTCTTCCCCGCCGGCTCCCAGAGGCGCCCCTCGTAGAACTCCGCGGCGAACGCGATCGCTTCGTAGAGGACGCGGTGGGGGTCTTCGCTCGGCCGGGGCCCGGCGACTTCCGGGATCTCGATCCCGACTCGCTCGGCCACCTTGCGGACCGCTTCCTGGAAGCCGAGCCCCGCGTATTTCATGAGGAAGGTGTAGACGTCGCCCGACTCGCCGCAGCCGAAGCACTTGTAGAAGCCCCGCGAGGGGACGACGTGGAAGGAAGGCGTCTTCTCCTTGTGGAACGGGCAGTTCGCCCAGTAGTCCTTCCCCTTCTTCTTGAGCTGCAGGTACTCCCCGACGATCTCGACGATGTCGGCGCGTTCGCGCACCTCTTCGACGATCGTCTCCGGGATCATCCGAGCTCCGCAATCGTGACGCCCGAGCCGCCCTCCCGGGGCTCGCCCAGGCGATAGGACCGTACTTGCGGGTACTCGCGTAACAGCTCCGTCACCCGCTCACGCACCGCGCCGGTGCCCTTCCCGTGGATTATGCGAATCCACGGCAGGTCGGCAAGGATCGCGGCGTCGAGCGCGGAGATGAGCCGCCCCTCGACCTCCTCGACGCGCAGCCCGCGCAGGTCGACTTCGGGGCTGGCCTGCACCTCCGGCGCGGACCACGCGCCGGGGCGCGGCTTCGGCTTCTCCCGCTCCGGCTCCTCGGGGAGCACCTCGAGCCCCGAGGCCGGGACCTGGAGCCGGAGCCCGCCGGTCTCGACGGTCGCGCGGCCGTCGCGCAGCTCGACGACGCGGCCGGTCGCACCCGTCGCGACGATCCGCACCCGTCGCCCGATCGCCGGCGGCTCCGTCTGCGCGGTCGCGCGGCCGACCACCTCCGCTTCGGGGGTGCGCTCGGCCTGGCGCCGCGCCGCCTCCTCGACCCGCCGCCGGGCGCGCCGCGCGGCTTCCTCCAGCTCTTCCGCGCTCGCGGAGGCCGCCTCCCTCACCTCCCGGATCGCAGCCTCCACCTGTTCCCGCGCCTGGAGCAGGAGGTCGCGCGCCTGCTGGCGCGCCCGCCGCTCCGCGTCCCTCTCGCGCTGGCGGACCTTGTGCTCCCGCTCCTCGACCTTCCGGCGCAGCTCGAGCGCCTCCGCCCGCGCGGACTCCGCCGCGGCCAGCGCCTCCGCCATCGCGCGCTCCTTCTCCTCCAGCTCGCGGAGGAGCTGGGCGACCTCGAGTTCGCCCTTCGGCAGGTACGACTCGGCCATTTCGAGCAGCGCGTCCGGGAACCCGAGCCGCCGCGCGATCGCGAGGCCGTAGCTCCGACCGGGCACGCCTTTGATCAAACGGTAGGTCGGCCGCAGCTCCCGCGAGTCGAACTGGAGCGACGCGTTGACGACGCCCGGCTCCGTGCTCGCCAGCATCTTGAGCTGCCCCAGGTGCGTGGTCGCGACGGTCAGCGCGCCGCGGCGCGTGAGGTCGACCAGGATCGCCTGCGCCAGCGCGCCGCCCTCCGCCGGATCCGTCCCGCTCCCGATCTCGTCGATCAGGACGAGCGAGTGCTCGTCCGCGTCGTCCACGATCTCCCGCAGGTTCTTCAGGTGCGCCGAGAAGGTCGACAGGCTCGCCTCGATCGACTGCTCGTCGCCGATGTCGGCGAAGACGTCGCGGAAGAGCGGAAGCCGGCTCCCCTGCCCGATCGGAGGGATGATCCCCGCCTGCGTCATCGCGCTGATCAAGCCGATCGCCTTGAGGAGCACCGTCTTGCCGCCCGTGTTGGGACCGGAGATCAACACGGTCCGCTCCTGCGGCTCGAGCGCCAGGTCGAACGGGACGACCGGGTCGGGCCCCGCCAGGAGCAGCGGGTGACGGCCGTTGACGACGACGTACTCCCGCGTGCCGGGCGCGAGCAGCGTCGGGCGACGGCCGTCGTGCTCCAACGCATAGCGAGCCCGCGCGTAGAGGCAGTCCAGCGCGACGAGCGCCTCGAGCGCGACCTCCAGCGCTTCCCGGTGCGGGCGCAGCCGGTCCGTCAGCTCCCGGAGGATGCGCTGTACCTCGCGGGCTTCCGCGATCTCCAGCTCGCGCAGGCGGTTCATCATCTCGATCGCGACCGGCGGCTCGACGAAGAGCGTGCCGCCCGTCGCCGACTCGTCGTGCACGATCCCGCCGACCTCGGACCGCCCCTCGCGCCGGACCGGGATGACGTACCGCCCGTCGCGGATGCTGATCGACGCATCGGGCACCCGGACGCGCTCCGGGAGCGACGCGATGTACGCCTCGAGCTTCTGGACGATCTTCGACCGCGCGCCCCGGATCTCGCGACGCAACCGTGCCAGCTCCTTCGACGCGTCGTCGCGCACCTCGCCCGCGTCGTCGATCGCGCGCTGGATCGCCTTCTCCTCGTCCTCCAGCTTGAGCAGCCGACCGGCGATCTCGGTCAGGAGCGGGTAGTCGTCCGTGTGCTGCAGCAGCGCGCGACGGCTCGTGCGCGAAGTCTCCATCAGCTGCCGCGCATCTCGCAGCGTCGGGCCGTCCCAGACCGAGCCCGACAGCGCCAGGCGACGCAGCGGCTCGCGCAGGTCGGGGATCGGCGCCGCCAGCCACCCCTCGCTACGGAGCAGGAAGCCGACCATCTGGTCCACGCGCCGCAGCTCGGTCTCCACCCACGCCGGCGCGTCGGACGGCTCGAGCGCGCGCACGGCTCCGGCGCCCAGCGGCGTGGCCGCGAACCGCGCGACGAGTTCCAGCGCCTCCGGGAACTGCAAAACGACGAGCGCGTGCTGATTCATGAGTCTGCGTACCCCGCAACCGCCCCGGCGAGCCGGGCCCTCACGCCAGCCCCAGCTCCTCCCGCGCGATCCGGTTCGCTTCCTTCCCCTCGAACCGTCCCTTGATCTTCGGCGCGATCTGCCCCATCACCGCGCCGATGTTGTTCGCGCCCGCGGCGATCGCCTCGCGGACCATGGCCCGCACCTCGGCCTCGGAGAGCTGGGCCGGCAGGTAGCCGCGCAGCAGCTCGGCTTCCTGCTCCTCCTTCTCCGCCAGCTCGGCCCGCCCGCCCGCGCGCATCTGCTCCGCCGACTCGCGACGACGCTTGATCGCACTCGTGATGACCGCGACCACTTCGTCGTCCGACAGCTCGTGCCCCACCTCGATCTCCCGGTTGCGCACCTCCGAGAGCGTCGTCGTGAGCAGCATCGTCTTCAGCTTGTCGCGGCTGCGACGCGCCTCGTTCAGGTCCTCGCGCAACCGCTCCTTCAACGTTTCCGCCATGCCTCTCCCCCTCTCGTCACGACCACGGGCGTTGCGGTTCGGCCCCGCGCCCGCGCACCATCCGCGGCGCGCCGGGTCCGGACCATCCGACGATCGATCGGCGATCACCCCGGCGGCCAGGCCAGGTCCCGCCCGCCCAGCACGTGCAGGTGGATGTGGTCCACCGACTGCCCCGCGTCCGGCCCCGTGTTCATCACCAGCCGGTACCCGCTCTCTTCCACCCCTTCCGCCCGGGCCACCTCCTTCGCGGCGAGGTACAGCCGCCCGACCAGCTCCGCGTCCGACGCCTCCAGCTCGTTCACCGAGGCGATGTGCCGCCGCGGGATCACCAGCACGTGTACCGGCGCGCGCGGGTCGATGTCCCGGAACGCCACCGTCTCCTCGTCCTCACGCACGATCTTCGCCGGGATCTCGCCGGCGACGATCCTGCAGAAGATGCATCCATCCGCCATGTCGTTCCTCCGTTCTCCGGCCGTTCGCCGGCCGGCGGGGCCGCCGTCCGCGGCGCGGATCGCGCGGCCGGGAACCGCATCGTACTGGCGCCCCCGGCGCCGGCGCCCGTCCCCCTCGGCCCCCGCCGCTATGGCGACGCCCCGCCTCATAACGACATCTTCGCGCCCCCCACTACAACACGGGAGGTCCCATGTCCGACCCCGTCGCCTCGGGCGCCGGATACGGCGCCGCCGTCTCTCTCCACCGGGTCGAGCCGCCGTCGCTGCCGTGGGACGTCGACGGGTGGCCCGAGGAGTCGCGCAGGTCCTACGGGGCCGAGCTGCGTCGCATCGGGCTCGTCGCCGAGCCGCGCGTCGTCGCTTACGGCGCCGCGGACTCCATTGCCGACGACGCGATCGCCTCGCTCATCGAGGACGCCGACGCGCTGCTCGTCGCCCTCTGGTCCGCGGGCGACGCGGAAAGCCGCGTGCCGATCGCCGACGCGCTCGCCCAGGTCGACGCGCTCCGCGCCGCCGGCCCAGACCTCACCGGGCCGTGAGGAGCACCGACCACCACTCCTCCTCGACGTCCTCTCGGGCGACCTCGAACCCCGCGGCCTCCGCCGCTGCGACGACACGATCCGCCTCGGACGTGAGGATCCCGCCGAGGATCGCGCGGCCGGGAACCGCCGCGGCGTCCGCATGGCCGACGCTGACCGGCGCCGCGGTGCCGCCCGCGCTGCCCGAGCCGGCCCGCGACCCGGCGGCCCCGCCCGGTGCCAGCACCCGCCGGAACGCCGGGAGGAGCGGGATCAGCACGCCACTCAGCACGTTGGCCACAATGAGGTCCACGCGCCCCGCGCCCAGCGCGTCGAGGTAGGCGTCGTCGACCAGCGCGTTGTCCAGCGTCACCGCCGCCGCCACGCCGTTGCGCTCGAGGTTCTCGCGCGCGTTCGGGATCGCGACGGGGTCGCTCTCGACGGCCAGCACGTGCTCGGCGCCAAGCCGGACCGCCGCGATCGCGAGGATCCCGGAGCCGGTGCCGACGTCGAGCACACGATCGCCCGGGCGAGTCGCCGACTCCAGCAGCCGCAACACGCCCCGCGTCGACGCGTGCTCGCCTGTCCCGAACGCCATCTGCGGATCGATCCAGATGACGATGTCGTTCGGCCCCGGCTCCGGCTCCGTCCACGTCGGCGCCACGATGAGCCGTTCGCCCACCCGACGCGGGCGCAGCCCCCGCCTCCACTGGACCGCCCAGTCCTCGTTCGGCTGCCAGCGCCACGACAGCTCCAGCGTCGCGTCGGGGGCGTAGTCGCTCAACGTCTTGCGCGCTTCCTCGACGAACGTCTCGGGGTCGTCCGGAGGCGGGAGGTACGTCGTCAATCCGTCGGGCTCCTCGACGACGGCCGTCCCGCCGAGCGCGATGAGACCTTCGGCAACAGCACTACCCTCGTCGCCCGACGGGGAATGAACCGTGAGGACCAACCAGCGATCCGGAACCATCGAACCACGCCGCCCGTGGAAAAGCTCGCCACCGTCGGGAAGGATACGGGCGCAGGCTAGCGACTTCAAGCGGAGCCTGTTGGAGCGGCCCGACCCGGCATTATATTGGCCGACGCAGAGCAACCCATCGCCGCGCTCCCCGCATCTGATCTCAGGCGAGGTGACGACGCACGACGCTGCCTGCTTGGCCGGCAGGATGACCCTCCCGGGCGCGGCAAGCTGTGCGCTTGCGTCTCCGACGACCACGACGCCCGACGTTGAGCTCCCCTCGCAGCAGCACTCCGACGAGAGCCACGCCGGCTGATACGTAGCCAGGTATTCACAAAATCGGATCCGCAATGACGCGGTACCTGCGCCTCCCAGTCCTCCTCGCGTCCATCATCCTCGGCGCGGCGGCAGCACCCGTCCACGCCCAGGACCCGGGCACGCTGGCTCAGCGCCACGTGGACGAGATCATCGAGTGCATCCAGCAGGACCGCGCCGAGGATGCCGTCCCGGCCGCGAACGCTCTGGTCCTGCTCCTCGACGCACACCCGGAGCTGACGGCTCTGGACCACGCCGTCGTACTCAACGCTCTGGCCATGGCGCTGGAGTTCGGCGGGAATCGGGCCCAAGCCGCAACTTACTATCAGCACGCGACCGATGTCCTGCGGCGACTCGAGGACCCGGCGGCGCCGCAGAACCTCCTCGTCGTCCTCGAGAATTACGCCGACCTCCTCATCGGCTTCGAAGACTTCTCCGCCGCCGGCCCTCTGCTCGCCGAGGCGCTCCGGCTGCGCAACAGCCTCGGTGCCTACGACGACGTGCAGTTCGAGCTGTACCTCGCCATCGTCCGGGTCGTCGCTTCTCGCCTGATCGAAGCCGGCGAATACGGAACGGCGGAGACCCTGCTCCAGGCGATGCTGCCGACCGTCGAACACTTTGCCGGCACCGGCGATCCCCGCTACGCCTTCGTCCTCAACGACCTGGTCATGGCCCTGCTTCCCCAGAGCAGGTTCGCCGAGGCCGAATCGCTCTGCCGCCAGGCTCTCGACGTGCTCCACGACAGCCGCGGCACCGAGAACATCGATTATGCCACCGTGCTGTTGAATCTGGCCCGCATCATCCGTTTGCACGGCAACCTGCTCGAGGCCGAGACGCTGGCTCGCCAGGGCGTCGATCTGTTCGATCGCGTCGCCGGTACGGAGCACCCCAAATACGCCGTGGCCCTCGGCCTCCTCGCCGAGGTCCTCAACGAGCGCGGCGAGTACGACGAAGCGATCGACCTGTTCCGACGGTCACTGGACATTTTGAGCCGAACCGTAGGCGCGAAACACGAAGCCTACCGCCAGACCGCGAGCGGGCTGGCCGTGACGCTCATCAACACCGGCGACCTGGCAGCCGCCGAGTCGCTCCTGAGGGAGTTGATGGATGTCTATGCGCGGGGACTCGGGGAGGATCACCCGGCCTACGCCTCCGCCAAGACCGTTCTCGGCGTGGCCATGCTCATGGCCGGGCGGTACGATGAAGCCCAGGCGCTCTTCCGCGAGGCGATCGAGATCCTTCGTCCACACAAGGAATTCGAGCCCGACGCGTTCGCGACCGCCGCCGAGCACCTCGCGCTGCTCTTGGCCAGGATCGGCGGCTATGACGAGGCCGAATCGCTGCTCCGGGAAGCGGTCGAGTTGAGGCGACGGATCTACGGACCCCAACATTACGAGTACGCCCGCGCACTCAACCACCTGGCGTTCCTCTACCTCTACAAGTCCGACCCCGCGGCCGCCGAGGCGATGTTCCGGGAAGCCGCCGGCATCATCGCGGCGACGCTGGGCACGGAGAACGCGGACTACGCCACTACCATCAACAACGCCGCGGTCGCACTTAGCCGCCAGGGGAAGAACGAGGAAGCCATCCCGCTGCTGCACGAAGCGGTCGAGACGTATCGAGCGGCCCTCGGCGACATGCACCCCGCCTACGTCGGAGCCGTCAACAACCTGGCGTTCGAGCTGGTATTGACAGGGGATCCGGGACCGGCCGAGCCCCTCCTCCTCCAGGCGACCGAAGTGACGCTTCGAGCCTTCGGACCGCGTCACCCGAACGTGATCGGCTTTCGGCTCAACCTTGCGCTGGTGAACCAGGTGCTCGGGCGCCCGGACTCGGCGCTCGCCCTGGTCCGCAGCGCATTCGACGGCCAGCAGGAGCTGCTCCGGCTCGTCTTCGGCTTCAGCTCCGAACAGGGGATGCTGGCCTTCGCCAGGGCGGCGCGCGGCGATCTCTCCTTCGTGCTCAGCATGGTGGACGACAGGCCCGACCACGTCGCGGTCGAAGAGGCGCTCCGCTGGGTGCTGCTCCGCAAGGGAGTCGTCCTCTCCGCGCTGACGACGTATCGCCAGGTCGAGCGGATCGCCGCCAGCGACACCGCGATCGCCCGGCCGATCGGCGAGCTGAACGCCGTCCGCCGGCAGATCACCGATATGACCATGAGTCCACCGGCCGGGGTCACACCGGACTCGCTGGGTCGGCTCCTCGCGAACCTCAGCCGGAGGCGGGAGGCTCTGGAAGCCGAGCTCTCGCGATCGCTCGCCTCCCGCGTCACTGGTGACGTATTCAGCGCGACCGACGAGCCGACCGGGGCTTCCCGATTGATCGACGACATCCGTCGTGTGCTCCCCGGCACGGGCGCTCTCGTCGAGTTCGTCCGGTTCGCCAAGGCGGATTTCGGCGCCCTGGGCCGCTCGCGTCGCCCCGCCGTGCCCCACTACGCCGCACTCGTGCTGCGCCCCACCGGCCCCGTCCACTGGGTCCCCCTGGGCGAGGCCGAGGACGTCGAGGCGGCGATTCGCGACCTCCGCATCGCTCACATGGGCTGCGAGGCCGGCGAGCGCTCGACCTTCTGCAGCGAGAGCAACTACAGGGCGGCGGCCGAGGAGGCGTACTTGCGCATCTTCGACCCGCTCGAGCCCTACCTCGAAGGCGTCGACCAGCTCTTCGTCTCGCTCGATGGGGAGCTCAACCAGGTCCCCTTCGGCGCGCTCGTCGATCTGGGCGGCCAGTACCTGATCGAGCGCTTCCGCTTGACCCACCTCTCGAGCGGACGCGACCTGCTGCGCCGGCCCCCTCGCCCGCGCACGGCCACCGGCACCGTCGTGTTCGCCGGGCCCAGCTTCGATCTCCTGCCCGCCACGAAGGCCCAAGCAACCGGCGCGGCCGCGGGCGCGGGGGCCGGGTCTGTCACAGCGGTCGACGGTGCCGCGCCTTCCACCCCCCGCGTCCCCGCGGCCCCCGACGCGCTGCGCGGCCTCAAGTGGGAGGAGCTGCCCGGCGCGCTAGCCGAAGCCGACGACGTGCGCCACGCCCTCGATGGGACCGAGCGCGCGCCCGTCACCGTCCACACCGCCGAGCGCGCCACCGAGGGCGTCTTCAAGACCCTCCGTGCTCCTCGCATCCTTCACCTGGCCACGCACGGATTCTTCCTGCCCGACCGCGAACTCTCCCCCGAGGAGCGCGCGCAGTGCCTTGCCGCGAGCGTCAACGATCCCGGCCAGGGCTACGACCTCGCGACCGGCATGGGGCGCGGGCTCGAGCGCCTGCGC
This sequence comes from uncultured bacterium, assembly GCA_937889645.1. Lineage (GTDB taxonomy): Bacteria > Gemmatimonadota > Gemmatimonadetes > Longimicrobiales > RSA9 > CALBZE01. The sequence continues at coordinate 31,351 of CALBZE010000061.1, read as the reverse complement.
TGCGCCGACAATCCGCTCCTTCGCAGCGGGATCGTGCTCGCGGGCGCAAACGCCGTCGGCGCCGCCGGCGCCGCCGAAGACGGCTGGGTGCTCGCCGAAGAGATCGCCGCGCTCGACCTCTCGGGCACCGAGCTCGTGGTTCTCTCGGCCTGCGAGACGGGGTTGGGGGATGTGAAGACGGGAGAAGGGGTCTACGGCCTTCGGCGCGCATTCGAGCTGGCCGGGGCCGAGCGCATCCTCATGAGCCTCTTCAAGGTGCCGGATGCGGCCACCCGCGAGCTTCTGGCCGGCTTCTACCGAAGGCTGGCCGCGGGGATGAGCGCGGAAGAGGCGCTCCGGGCGAGCCAGCTCGAGCTACGTGAGAAGCACCCGCACCCCTTCTACTGGGCCAGCTTCGTACTGGTCGGACACGGGAGTTGAAACTCTTGACCGGTATGAACACGGCGAATAACATGACTTCGTTCTCGCCGTTCGCCAACCGGCGTTTCTTCATTCCGTATCGATCAGAATCAAGCGCACGCCCGACGCGACATGGGCAACCAACCGGTTGCTGGCCGGCATCTGACTTGGCGTAGGTCAGACATGCCGGTCTAACAACCTTTATTGCACCCGGAAACGGGGGAGGCAGCGATGCGTCGCACCACAGTCGGCCTGATGATCCTGTTGGCGGCCTGCAGCGGAAAATCCCAACCGCGCATCCCCGACGTCGCCTGGAACGAACAGCGCTCGCTCGGCGAGCCGCGGCAGGTCTCGCTCACCAGTGCCCCGAAGCTGCCCAACGTCAAGTGGAACGTCGAGGCGCGCGGCCTGTCCGCTCCGCAGCTCCAGGCGTTCCCGGATCTGCCCGAGCCGCGCGCCATCGACAAGGGCGTGCTGCCCCGGATCACGCTCACCGCGGAGCGGGGGCTCTCCTCCAATACCGACCGTCTCGAGGCGCTGACCAAGACCTCCCCGAGGGTCGTGAAGCTGCGCAACGCCGAAGGCATGCGTCTCCACGAAAAGGCACCCATCCGGTTCCCGAGCGACTCGAACTAATGGACACGACAATGATTGGGCTCCGGGATGGGGCAATTGGTATGCGGGCGCCGCGTTTCCGTCGCGCGCTCCGCACCGGTGGAGTCCTCATTGCCCTCGGGGTCGGCGGGCTCACGTTCCAAGTCCGTAACGCCGACGCCCAGGCCGCCGGCGCCAACAGCACCGAGCAGCTGGTCCACGACGTCGTCGAGCGACTCATCGCCGTGGCCGACGTGCCGGCGCACCTCCGGTCGGCCTGGCCGCCGAAGGTCGTGTTCAAGGCCGGCGGCGACGAGGTCAACGCCTACGCCCGTTGCGCCGGCACGCCCGGCGAGCCGCGCTACGAGGTGATCTTCCCGAACGGGATCATGCAGCAGGTGGTCAAGCGGGACCGCGACGTGCTCGCGTTCATCGCCGGACACGAGCTCGCCCACGTCCTGCTCGGGCACACCGACTGCGCCAGGCGGCGCGACGCCGACTCCGAGCTGGTCGCCGCGGCAGGAAGCAGGGCGCAGGAGATGGCCTCCGACTCGCTCGGGATGCACCTCGCCGTGAAAGCCGGCTTCTCATTCCGTCGCGCGATAAGGGGGATGCTCGCCATCTCGGACGCGACGGGCGATGCCGGCTCGACCGTCCAGCGCCTCGCGAGCTCCCACCCGACGTGGACCGACCGCGGCACGTTCGTGAGCATGCAGCAGGGCGACCGTGAGATGGTCTCCCTCTGGCGGTCGATGAGCGCCTTCGCCAACGGCAACTACTACTTGATGATCGAGCAGTACGAGGCGGCTGCTCGCGCGTTCAGGCAGGTCACCAACGAGTTCCCGAGCGCCTACGAGGCCTGGGCCAACCTCGGCTTCGCGCTCCTCATGCGCTACGCCGACGGCCTGGACGCGGAGGACCTGCGCCGCTTCGACATCGGTCAGCTCGTCATCCCGGGCTTCTACCGGCGGCCGGAGACGCTCGAAGCGCAGGTCCGCGGCATCGATTCGCAGCTCTGGTGGGACGCCGTGGGCGCGTTGCGCGAGGCGATCCGCCTGAAGCCGGACCTCACCCTTGCCCTCGCGCACCTGGGGATCGCGCACCTGATCCACCCCAGCGGCACCCGGGATGTCGGTAACGCGACCCGGTACCTGAGGGAAGCGGCGGCCCTCGCCGCTCGGGACCCGGCGATCGCACCGCTCGACCGGATCGCGATCGAGATCAACGCCGGCGTGGCCGAGCTGGCCGCCGGCGGCGAAGCCGATGCGATCTTCACCCAGGCGCTCGACGCCCTCCGGGCCACCGCGAGGGGCGGTCGGCAGTCGACGAACAACGCCCTCGCGGCGGCGATCGACTACAATCGCGCTCTGCTGCTCGAGACCGCCGGCACGGCCGACGCCCGTCGCGATGCGGTGCAGATGCTGGAGCGTTACCTCGCCGCCACGCCGCCCTCGTCCGCGTGGTGGCAGATCGCGTACGAGAGATACGTCCGCCTCTGCACGAGCGCCGGAATCCAGCCCAAGTCCGATCAACAGTTCCGGCAGAATCGCGCGGCGTCGATCCGCGTCATCGCCGGCGTCGAGGTCGAGCCGGGGACCACGATCGGGCTGGGCGAACCGGTCGCGGAGGTCACTAAACGCCTCGGCAAGGCGACCAGGATTCCCGCAGTGGCGGGTACCAACCTGGTGGTCCTGAGCTACGGCGCGATGGGGCTCGACATCCTCGCCAACGATCAGGTCCTGGCCATCGTGCTGCGCGGCCCGAACGCGCCGGCCATTCCGTTGCGCTCGCAGGGACTCGGAGGAACCAGCCAGATGCTGCGCATCGGAATGCCCGTAGCGGAGTTCGAGCAAATCGCCGGCGAGTACTACGACATGAAGCGGCTCACGAGCGACGATGTCTATTACCGGTACTACCGGGACCTGGGGATCGGCGTCCGTGTGGTCGATTCGCGGGTGGCGGAAATCGTAGTCGCACAAATCCCCAATCGTATCTGACCCGGAGGTACTGGAATGCTCGGCAAGGGAAGGTGGTTCCTGATCCTCGCGCTGGCCGCCGGCTCGGCATTGGCCGCCGCGACACCCGCTTGGACGACGGAGGTCGATCCCCCGGCCACTCGCGCGGCCCCGCGCGCGCGGACGCTCGACGAGCTCCTGAACGCGCTCGAAGTGCCGTTCACGAGGCAGGACAACACCTACATGGCCGTTTGGACCAACGACGACGGCACGTCGACCAGGATGGTGTTCATCGCCAACGAGCTCGCCCAGATGGACGATGGCACCCCGATCACGTTCGTAACGATGCTGGTACCCGTGATCGCCGTTCCGGAGGGAACCAATCCGCCCGCGGCGCTCTTGAGGAAGCTCTCGGACATCACGTTCGCCCTCGACATGGGCAGCGTCGTCTACGCGGCGAGCATGAGCATGATCCTGTATCAGAGCTCCTTCCTGCTCAACGACGCCACTGTCGACGGCCTGGGTCTGCAGCTGGCGTACGCGATGCTGATGTTGCCGGAGATCCAGCGAGAGCTGCGGCCCTTCATCGCCGACTGAGCGGAGATCCGACTCGCGCGTCGGCGTAGGGCGCGAATGAGAAATGGCGGCCGCCGGTGTTTCGGCAGCCGCCATTTTCCATCGATTCCTCGTATCCTCTCGAGCCGCGTTCCGGCTCGCCGGCATCACTCACCCGGAGACGACCCGCCGGCCCCAGCCAGCCGGAGACGATGCGATCATGCCGTGAACGCTTCGCGGATCCGGCTCCAGATCCCTCGCTCCCGTTCCGCGGCGGCGGAGGCGCTCGGCGGCGGGTCCTCGATCTCGGCCAGTCGCTTGATCAGCGCCGCCTGCTCCGCGTTGAGCTCCGTGGGGACCCAGACGTGGATGCGGACGATCAGATCACCGCGCCCGCCGCCGCGCAGCCGCGGCAACCCCTTCCCCTTCAGGCGCAGCAGCCTCCCGGGCTGCGTGCCGGCCGGGATCGACACACGCGCCGTACCCTCGACCGTCGGCACCTCGATCTCGGCGCCGAGCGCGGCCTGCGAGAAGGTGATCGGCAGCTCGTGGATCAGGTCCGCGCCGTCTCGCACGAAGCGAGGGTCCTCCTCGACCTCGAGGATCACGATGATGTCGCCCCGAGGCCCGCCCCGCGCGCCGCTGTTCCCCTGCCCGCGCAGCGTGATGTAATCGCCGGACGACACGCCCGGCGGGACCTCGACCTGGACCTCCCGCTCCGCCCGCATCACGCCTTCCCCGTCGCACTTCGGGCAGAACTCCACGATTTCGGTCCCCTCCCCGCGGCACGTGGGGCACGTCGTCACACTCACGATCTGGCCCAGCAGCGACCGCTGGACCCGACGCACCTCGCCGCTGCCGCCGCACGTCCCGCACGGCCGCGGCGCGGCACCGCCAGCAGAGCCGGTCCCCGAACACGCATCGCACGGGTCGAGCACTTTCACGCGCAGCGTCTTCTTCGTCCCGCTCGCCACCTCGGCGAGCGTGAGCGGCAGGCGCAGCTGCATGTCCGACCCCTTGCGTCGCGCGCCCCTCGTCCGGCGGCCTCCGCCGAACAGCTCGTCCAGCCCCAGGCCGCCGAAATCGCGCATGAAGATGTTGAGCGCTTCCGCGAAGTCGAAGCCGGCGAAGCCTCCGGCACCGGCCGCGGCGCCGCTCACGCCCGCGTGGCCGTACCGATCGTACGCGGCCCGCTTCTGCGGATCGCGCAGCACCTCGTACGCTTCGGTCGCTTCCTTGAACTTCTCCTCGGCCTCCTTCGAACCGGCGTTCCGGTCCGGATGGTACTGCAAGGCGAGCTTGCGGTACGCCTTCTTGATCGTTTCCGCGTCCGCATCCCGCGATACGCCGAGGATCTCGTAGTAATCGCGCATCACTCTCCAATACGCCGAAGGCGGAGGCCGACCGTGCCGGTGGCCGTCCGCCGGGTGAATCCGCGATCGTTCGCCTTCAGGAGTCGCGCCCGTAGCGGGACGACGCCGGCGCCTCGAACGACGCGGGATCGCTCAGGAACTGCGTGAGCAGCGAGCTCGCCGCGTCCACGACCGATACGACCTTCTCGTACGGCATGCGCGTCGGCCCGATCACGCCCAGCACGCCGGTCAGGTTCCCGATCCGGTACTCCGACGTGACGACCGTGAAGGTGCTCAGCTCCGGGTGCTCGTGCTCGGCGCCGATCGTGATCTTGAACGTCGCGTCGTGCTCGCGGGTGACCAGCACGTCGCTCAACAGGTCACGACGCTCCGTCAGCTCGATCAGGTGCTTCAGCCGCTCCCCCGACGCGAACTCCGGCTGGTTCGCCAGCACGCTCGTGCGGCCCAGGTGCACGTCCTCGCCCGCCAGCTCGGCGCCGTCGAAGAGATCTTCGGCCGACTGCAGGAAGATGTTGAGGAGCTGGGTCGCCGATTCGTCGTCGACGGGGGCCGCGTCCCTCAACCGCTCGGGGAGCGTGCGCCGGATCTCGCTCAGTGTCCGCCCCGCGAGCCGCTCGTTCAGCACCATCGCCACCGGAACCAACGACTCCGGCGGCACGGACATCGGCAGGTCCACGTAGATCGTCCGGACCACGCCGCTCCGCAACGTCATGACCATCAGGACCTTGTCGCTCGAGACCGCGATCAGGTCCAGCTTCTCCAACACCGACTCGCTCAGCCGGGGCGCCGACGCGACGCCGAGCTCGCCCGTCAGCAACCCGAGCACCTGCACCGCGTGGCGAATCAAGCGCTCGAGCGCGGGGACGCCGTCCGAGTCGCCGCTGAGCTCCCTGCGCAGCCGCCGCTCCTCCGTCGCCGTGAGACGCCGCGGCCTCATCAGCGTGTCCACATAGTAGCGGTACGCCCGGTCCGTCGGGATCCGCCCGGCGGAGGTGTGCGGATGGTATAGGAACCCCTTCTCCTCGAGGTCCGCCATCGTGTTCCGCACCGTGGCCGGCGAGATCCCAAGCTTGAACCGCTTCGCCACGGACCGGCTCCCCGCCGGCTCGGCGGCGTCCACGTAGCTCCGGATGACCGCCTCGAGGACGCGCTCTTCCCTTTCCGTGAGCAGCTCGGCGCCCATGTGTAGTTACCGTTGGTCCGCGTCGACCTTTCGTCGCAATATTCTTCTGCGCACCGCCGGGCCGCGTCAAGCGCGGACGGCCCCCCGCGCCTCGTCGAATTCGACGGCCAGACGATCGAGGAGCAGCCAACCGGCCGGTGTGAGTCGCACCGCGTCCTGCACGTGCTCCGCCCAGCCCCGGTCGACCCACGTCTCCACCATCGCCTCCTGCGCCTCGGTCCACCCCTCGCGCGACAGCCCGGCCCGCGTCCGCAGCGCGAGCCACGTGCGCTCCAGCTCTCGCGCCGCGCCCTCCACCACCTCCCGCGAATCCACGGGCGAACGCCCGGCCGCCACCGCGCTTCGATACGCGGCCCAGTCCCTCAGGTTCCACCTACGCTCCGGCGGCAGGTACGAGTGCGCGCTCGGCCCGAGCCCCAGGTACGCCTCCCCGGTCCAGTACGCCGAGTTGTGCCGCGACTCCAACCCCGGCCGCGCGAAGTTCGAGACCTCGTAATGCACATACCCGGCCGCGCCGAGCCGCTCCGCCGCGAGCAGGTACTCCGCCTCGTACGCCTCCTCGTCCGCCAGCACCTCGCGCCCCTCGCGTACCCACCGCTCGAGCGGCGTGGCCGCCTCCGCCGTCAACCCGTAGAGCGAGACATGGGCCGGGGCCAGTTCCAGGACCCGCGACAGGTCTGCGCCCCAGTCCCTCCCGAGCCGCGCCGGCAGCCCAAAGATCAGATCGATGCTGACGTTCTCGATCCCCGCCCGCCGCGCCGCCTCGACCGCCCGGACCGGACCGTCCGGGCCATGCAGACGACCCATCCACTTCAACGCCCGTTCGTCGAACGTCTGCGCGCCCAGACTCAGCCGATTCACGCCCGCCTCGCGCCACCCCCGCGCAACGTCCGCGTCGAAGCTCTCCGGGTTCGCCTCGACCGTCCATTCCACGTCGTCCGCCAGCCGCACGTGCGGCTCCAGGCGACGACGCAACGCCTCCATCCCCGCCGCGCCCAGCAGCGACGGCGTGCCGCCGCCCACGTACACCGTCCGCAGGCGCAGAGGCCACTCCCACGACTCCGTCTCCGACAGGAGCGCGAGCTCCGCCGAGATCGCGTCCAGCCACGCCTCGAGCGGCGCACGGCGCACGACGTCCACCGCGAAGTCGCAGTAGCTGCACCGACGAACGCAAAACGGGACGTGGAGGTAGAGGTACTCCGGACTCATGTTTCCCTCATACCCCCGACGTCCCGGCTCGGAGCCACGCGAGCTCGATCGCCATTGACACCGACCAGCGCGGCGACTACGACAACGGTCCGCCGGCTCATATCGCACCTCCCGAGGCCGGCCGGTCCCTGCTCGACCTTCTTCCGGTCAACGCCTCGGGCGCCTCTGTTTTGACCGCCCGCCGCCCCATCAACCCCGCCCCGGGTGTCAGGTGTCGGGTGTCAGGTGTCAGCGGGTGCGTGGGAGCGGTCCGGGCGTGGCTCGATCGCGCCGGGCCCCCCAAACGTCGCACGCGGCACCTCCACCAACGCCGGCGCGTACAAACTCAGCACGAATCGCTCGAACCGGTCCTCCCCGCCACACTTGCACGCATATCGTGGCAAAATTCCCACCCCCGCACGCCTGCTGCCTTTCCACATTAGCGAGGGCAAATCGAGCGGGCGTCAATCCGCCCGCCCACGCTTGTGAGGTTTCCACACCCACGTCGCCCGCAACCCCGTCCGCCGCCCCGAGCCCCCAAGCCCCAAGCCCCAAGCCCTGAGCCCCAAGCCCTAAGCCCCAAGCCCTACACCCTCCCAAACCTCATCCCCCCCACCTGCCTCACATACCCCCTCAACTCCATATCCAGCAATCCCGCGAGCGCCTCCGGCACGGACAACCCCGCCGCCGCCGCGAGCTCGTCCACGTGCCTGGGGTCGCGATCGAGTGCGTTCCACAGCGAGCGCGCCGTCGCCGTCAGCCCCTCGGGCGGCGGTGACGCCCAGGGTTCGTCCGACGACGCCTGCTCCGCCGGGATCTCGATCTCGATTATCCCGCTCGCCACGAGGGGCTCGATCACGTCGGCCGCGCGAACGACCATCGTCGCACCATCCTGGATCAGGCGGTTCGTCCCCGCGCTCGTCGCCCGGACGATCGGGCCCGGGACGGCGAACACCTCTTTCCCCAGGTCGAGTGCGTGATCGACGGTGATCATCGCGCCGCTCTCGTCGGCGGCTTCGACGACCAGCACACCCACGGCGAGAGCCGCAATGATCCTGTTGCGTCTCGGGAAGTTGTGGGGCTGGGGAGGTTCGCCGGGCAGGAATTCGCTGAGGAGCAATCCTTCGGCGGCGACTCGTGCGAAGAGATTCACCGCCTCTCTCGGATAGACGACGTCGATGCCGCACCCGAGCACGCCGATCGTCCCGTGCTCCAGCGCCGCCGCGTGCGCGGCGCCGTCGATCCCGCGCGCCATCCCGCTCACGATGACGAGCCCCGCGCGCGACAGCTCGCCCGCCAGCAACCGGGCCGCGGCGATCCCATCCTGCGTCGGCCGGCGCGCACCGACCACGGCGAGCATCGGCCGGTCGAGCAGCTCGAGGCGCCCTCGGGCGAAAAGGAGCGCCGGCGGGTCGTACAGTTCCTCGAGGGATTGCGGGTATCCGGGGTACCCTCGGGGAATGACGACAACCCCGTCTCGTTCGATCGTCCGGAGCGCCCGGTCGACCAGCCCAAGCACACGACGGCTCCCTCGCTCCAGCGCCGCCCGAGCGCCCAGCTCGTCGCCGGGGGCATCGAGCGCCGCCCGCGCGCTGCCGTAGCGTTTGAGCAGCTCCGCGAAGGTGAGATCGCCGATCCCCGGGAGGGCGCGCAGGTGCAACAGCGCACGGAGTTCTTCCGGATCCAACTTCGCGGGAGCGCTCATCCCACGGCCTCCGTCCGGAATGTGTCGGAGCGACGTGTCTATGGGCGGTACGTCTCCGGTTGCGGCTCCTCCGCCCACGACTCCTCGATCACCTCGCGCACGCGGGCGTAAAGCCCTTCCAGCAGCTCGTCCAACCCCTTGCGGCTGACCGCCGAGATCGCGTACACGCCCCACGCCTCCGGCGCCTCGATCTCCGGCGGCGATTCGTCCGGACCGAGCAGGTCCGTCTTCGTCAGGACCACGCAGTGCGGCTTCGCGGCCAGCTCCTCGGAGTACGATCGCACCTCCTCGCGCAGCATCTCGTACTCCGCCTGGACGTCGGGCGAATCCACCGGGATCATGAACGCGAGGGTGCGGGTGCGTTCGATGTGCCGCAGAAACCGCAACCCGAGCCCGCGCCCCTCGTGCGCACCCTCGATGATCCCCGGGATGTCGGCGACGACGTACGTCCGCGACCCCGAGAGCTGCACCACGCCCAGGTTCGGCTCGAGCGTCGTGAACGGGTAGTCCGCGATCTTGGGCCGCGCCGCGGAGATCGACGCGAGCAGCGTAGACTTCCCCGCGTTGGGCTGGCCGACCAACCCCACGTCCGCGATCAGCTTCAGCTCCAGCGCGATCCGCCGCTCCTCACCCTCCTCGCCCGGCTCCCAGTGCGTGGGCGCGCGCCGCGTCGGCGTGGCGAAAGCGGCGTTCCCGCGCCCGCCGCGCCCGCCCTTCGCGACCACCAGCTCGTCGCCGTCCTCGACCAGCTCGCCGAGCAGCTCACCCGTGTCCGCGTCACGCACCACGGTCCCCGGCGGAACCCGCAGAATCAGGTCCGCGCCGTCCCGCCCGGTGCGGTTCTTCCCCATCCCGTGCTGCCCTCGCTCCGCGCGGTAGTGCTGCTGGTACCGGTAGTCGAGCAGCGTGCTGAGCTGCTTGTCGGCGCGCAGGACGACGTCGCCGCCCTTCCCGCCGTCGCCGCCCGCCGGCCCCCCGCGCGGCACGCCCATCTCCCGCCGCCACGCCTCCGCGCCCGACCCGCCCGTCCCGGCGTACACGTTGATCACAGCGTAATCGACGAACATCCCCGCTCCATCCTCAATCGAACCGTCACCGTTCGTCCCACCGGCGACGCACCGTTTCCCAAACCTCGCGCGCGGCCGCCACCCGCTCCGGCGGCAGCGCATCGCAAGCCACCTCCAGTGCCGCCTCGACCTCGTCCACCGCCGCGCCCGTGTTCAGCGCACCCCTCAGGTGCGAGTAGAGCTGCGGCGCCGCGTCCAACCCGGCAAGGAGCGCGGCGATGCAGAGCTCGCGCACCTTCAGCTCCAACCCCGGCCGCCCGAGCACTTTACCGTAACCTTCGGTCAGCATCCACCGTTCCATGTCCGGGTGGAGCCGCGCGACGTTCTCACGCAGGCGGCCGTACTGGCCGGCGTAGACCGCCTCGCACACCCGCTCGCCTCGCTCGCGCCATGCCGCCCAGTCGTCCACCGTGGGCGACGCCGCGGGCTCCGGGTGCCGCTCCCGCCAGAGCGCCAGCGCGTTCAGCGCCGCGGGGTAACCGACGAAGAGGTAACTCTGCAGCAACACCTCCTCGACCGCGGCGGGGTCGGCGACCTCCGCCGCCCGGTCGAGCGCGGCGACGAGCCGCTCCCGGTCGCCCGCGCCGAGCGCCGCGGCGATGGCGACCAGCGCGCGCACGCGCTCAGTCACGACCCGCCTCCAACGCCACGACCGCCCGGACCCCCCCGACCGCCTCGCCCCTCGTGTTCGTCAGCACCGGCTCCGCGTACCGCTCGAGCGAGGCGTACTCCTCTTCCGAGATCAGCCCCAGTTCCCTGAGCACCCCCAGTAGCGCCGGCTCGACCGCGCGCCGCGCCCCGTCCTCGACCTTGAGCGCGATACCCACCGCCTCCTCCGGGACCGCGGCCACGTACACCCCCTCCGCGCCGACCTTCGCGACGACTCGCCCGCCCGTCGTGCGGATCAGGTCCGTGCACAGCCGGTCCGTCCCGGCCACGTACTCCGGGTGCTTGCGGATCGCGCCGACGACCCGGTCCGCCGTCGATGTGAAACGCGCGAACGCGCTCGCCAGCGCCGCGATCGGCACGGCGAACGTCGCCACGCCGCACCCGTCGACACCCACCTCGATCCGCTGCTCCGGGATCCCCGTCCACCGCGCCAGCTCGGCGAGCATGCGACGCTGCACCGGATGCGCTACCTCGTGGTATCCCGACGTCGGCCAGTCGTGCAGCCGCGCCAGGGCCAGCATCCCGGCGTGCTTCCCGGAGCAGTTGTTGTGCACCCGACCCGGCCGGCCGCCCGATTCCGCGAGCGCCCGTGCCGACGGCGCGTGCCATGGCGCGTGCGCGCCGCACGCCAACGCCTCTTCGTCCAGCCCTATCTTGCCGAGGATGGAGCGCGCCGCCTCCACGTGGTACGGCTCGCCGCCGTGCGACGCGCAGCACAGCGCCAGTTCCGCGTCGCTCAGACCGAACCGGTCGACCGCGCCGTCCTCGACCAGCGGAAGCGCCTGGATCGCCTTGATCGACGATCGCGCGAATGCTACGAACCCGACATCCCCGGCCCGCGCCCGGATCCGACCCGCCGCGTCCGCCACCGCGACGTGGACCCGGTGCCGCGACTCGACCGTCGCCCCCCGCACGACGTCGACCGTCACACCCTGCGCCTGCCCGGCGCCCCCGTTCTCGTTCACAAGTCTATACCGTGTTCCGTTACGATCCATGGCCCGATCGGCCAATCTTCCCTTCGTCCCGGGTCCTCGCCCGGGCGCGCGGCGCGCCCCCGCCGCCGTCAACTCCCCTTCGTCGCCCCGCCGGTCGCGGCTCCCCGCAGCCCGACCAGGATCCCGGCCCCCACGAGCACGCCGCCAACCACTACCTGCACCGACGGCACCTCGCGGATCGCCGGGAGCGCCCACGCGATGATCGTGGCACCGACCGGCTCGCCGAGCGTCGCCAGGTTGGCGACGTACGCGGGCATGTAGCGCAACGCGTAATTCACCCCCGTGTGCCCGATCATCATCGGCCCCGCGGCGAGAGCCGCGAAGACGAGCCAGTCCGTGGACGAGTGGCCCCACAACCCGGCCGACGGGCTCGCCACCACCGCGACCGTGAGCGCCAGCGCCGCCACGCCGTACACCACCCCGACGTACACCCACAGATCGAGGCGCTGGCGCAGGTCGCGTCCGATGACGTAGTAGCCGGCCGCGAAAACCGCCCCCGCCACGGCCAACAGGTCGCCGTACAGCGGGGACGCGCCGGCGCCGAAATCGCCCCAGCCGATCACCGCCGCGCCCGCGACGGCGACGCCGATCCCCGCCCACTGCCTCCGGCTCGCCCGCTCGCCGAGGAACACGGCGGAAAAGAGCGCCACGAACACGGGCTGCGAGTTGACCAGCACCACGGAGCTGGCCACGCTCGTCCACTGCAGCGACGCGATCCAGCTCCAGAAGTGCGCGGCCAGGAGCGTCCCCGAGGCGAGGGCGAGGAGCCAGTCGCGGCGCGAGAGGCGAAGCACGTCGCCCAGGCGACGCCGCGCCGCGAGCACCGCCGCGATCGCCGCGACGGAGAAGATGAGCCGCCACGCCGCGACGACCAGCGCCGGCGCCCCGGTGAAGCGCACCAGCGGGCCCGCCCACCCGATGGCGAAGACCGCGGCCGCCATCACGAGCCCCGGCGGGAGCGGCCGCTCCCGGCCGGCCCGGGCGGCCGTGGCCTTCGTCGTCACCGTCGCCTGACTCGACATGGCGCGCGAATATACCGTTGCGTCCAATGACCCGCCAACGCCGGGCGCCCGGCGATCCGAGCCGGGTCGAGGGAGCCGGCTCAGACGACGAGCGGTGCGTTCCGGATGATGAGGTAGATCCCCAGGGAGAGGATGAACAATGCGAAAACGGCGCGCAGCCGCTGACGCGATAGGCGCTGGTTGAGCAGCGTCCCCCAGCGCACCGAGAGCACAGAGCCGATCAGGATCGGCAGCGCCGCGTAGACGTGGACGTAGCCGATCGAGCCCGCCGGGACGCCCGCCTCCACGCCCGTCGCGCCGTACGTGATCGTGCCGGCCAACGCCGAGAACATGACGATCGCGAGCGATGTCGCCGCGACCTGTCGAATGTCCAGCCCCACGAGGTAGATGAGCACCGGGATCGCGATGACTCCGCCGCCGACCCCGAGTATCGCCGAGAACAGGCCGACGACGACGCCCGCGGCGGCCGCCTTCCAGAGCCGTGTGCCGCCCGCCGATCCCTTCGCCCCGCCCCGCTCCCGGCGGACCAGATCCATGCCGGTGAGGATGAGCAGCGCGCCGAACGCGACGCGCAGCACCGGCTGCGGCAACGCCGTCGCGATCAGCGCGCCCACGACCGCGGCCGGCATCGAACCCAGCGCCATGGAGAGCGCCGCCCGCCACGAGACCAGCCCGGCCCGGCCGTACGCCCACGTCCCTCGCAGCGCCGTGGGCACGATGATCGACAGGCTCGTCGCGTGCGCGACCGTCGTCGCGACCGCCGGCGAAACCTCGACGCCGCTCCAGCCCGGGCTCCCGTAGAACAAGTAGAGGAAGGGCACGATCAGCACCCCTCCTCCGATTCCGATGAGCCCGGACACGAGCCCGACCACGAGCCCGACGCCGACGAGCACCCCGACCACCGGGATGCTCATGGCGTCGCGCTCCCGTTATTCCCTGGTGTCACCGTCCGGCGTGCCATGTCCGACCGCCGCGGCGGGCTCCGCCTGCGGCGCGTGCTTCTCCAGGTATCGGTCCGCCGCGGCGAACAACCCGTCCGGCGTCCGCGCCTCGCGCAGCAGCTCGACCGCGACGCGGATCTGCGGGTCCTCCGCGTTCCACCGCTTCTGCGACGTCTCGCGGTTCCACTTCGCCAGCGCGATCTCGGCGCCCAGGTCGTACGAGATCCACCGGCTCGCGCCTTCGAAGACCCGGCGCTCCACCTCGATCCCCTGATCCTGCAGCGCCTGGTAGAACCCCGAGAGCATCGCCGGCGTCACCTCGAAGTCGGGCGTGAGCTCGGGATGGTCGTGGACGTAGCGGATCGCGTACGCGTACAGGACGTCGCGGTACCGCGAGCCGTGGCGCTGGACCGCCTGCGCGAATTCCAGCTCGGCCTCGTTGAGCCGCTCCGGCTCGACCTCGATGTCCGGGGTGATCCCGCCGCCACCGTAGACGATACGGCCGCCGACGGTCCGGAACACTTCCCGCTCCTTCGCCGCGCCCGAGTCCCTTTCGTCTCCGTCCTCCGCGTCCTCGCGAACGTGGAACGGCCGCTGAATGGTGCGTCCCACCGGCGTGTACCAACGCGCCGTCGTCAGCTTCAGCCAGTGACCGGCCGGGAGCCGATACAGCGACTGCACCAGCCCCTTCCCGAACGACCGCTCACCGACGATCAACGCCCGGTCGTGGTCCTGCAACGCGCCGGCGAGGATCTCCGCGGCGGATGCCGTCGACGGGCCGACCAGCACCACGATCGGCATCCCTTCGAACCGGTCCTCGGTGGTCGTCGTGAACTTCTGGTTCATGTCGGGCGTCCGGCCACGCAGCTCCGCGACCACCTTGCCGCGCCCCAGGAACAGGTCCGACGCCGAGATCGCCTGGTCCAGCAGCCCGCCCGGGTTGCGCCGCAGGTCGAGCACCAGCCCGCGCGCCCCCTGGCTGCGCAGCTCCTGGACCGCGGTCCTCAGCTCGTCCGTCGTGCTCTCGCTGAACGCACGGAGCTGCACGTAGCCGATCCCATCCTCGATGAGGTACTTCGCCGGCACCGACTGGATGTGGATCTCGTCGCGCACGATCCGGAACCGGATCGGCTCCTCCACACCGACCCGCTGGACCGTCAGCTCGACCGGCTGGCCCTTCGGCCCGCGCAGCTCGCGCACCGCGTCGTTCGAGCTCCAACCCCGCGTCGACCGGCCGTCGACCTCGATGATCCGGTCGCCCGCCTGCAGGCCCGCCCGCTCCGAAGGGGAGCCCGGCAGCGGCGAAACGATCGTTACCCACCCGTCCCGCACGTCGATCTCGGACCCGATCCCGGCATACTCGCCCTGCGTCTGCACGCGCAGGGCGTCGTAGTCCTCGGGGGTCATGAACGCCGTGTGCGGGTCGCCGAGCTCGTAGATCAAGCCGTCGATCGCCATGCGGTACAGCGTCGACGGCTCCAACGGGTCTACGTACCGATCGGAGATGTGGTGCAGCACCTCGTCGAAGATGCGCGCCTGGAAGTAGACGTTCCCTTCCTGGCTCGCACCTCGCTGCAACAGCCAGCCGCCGGTCGCGAGCGCGACCCCGGCGATCACCGACGGCGCCAGCAATCCCCGCTTGATCCTCATCCGGCCTCCAATCCCACGGATACGGCCCATCCAACAGCGCGGACCGCCATGGTTCTAACCCCCGCCGAACTTCAATGTTTCTGGGAACCGCGACCGCAGCAGATCCACGATCTCGGCGTGCACCGCCTCGGCGCTCCCCGACCCGTCGATCCGCACGACCCCCGGCTCCGTCTCAGCAAGCAAGCGGTATGCCCCGGCCACCCTCGCATGGAACTCCTCACCCGCCTGCTCGATCCGGTCGGCGTTCCGCCCCTCCCGCGCCCGGCGTGCCGCCCCGACCTCCGGCGGCACGTCCAGCACCAACGTCAGGTCGGCCGTGAGCCCGCCCGTTGCGAAGGCGTTCATCCGCCTGACCTCGTCGAGAGGCAGCCCGCGACCGTAACCCTGGTACGCCAGCGTCGACAGCTCGTACCGATCCGCCACGACCACCGCGCCACGCGCCAGCGCCGGCCGCACGACCTCCTCGACGAACACGGCACGCGCCGCGAGCATTAGCAGCAGCTCCGCCCGCGCCGGCACCTCGCCGCCGTGCAGCAACAGCCGGCGGATCTCTTCCCCCGTCGCGGTGCCTCCAGGCTCCCGCGTAACCAGGTGGTCGATCCCGGCACGCGCCAGCCGCTCGCCGAGCAGCCGCGCCTGCGTCGTCTTCCCCGACCCCTCCACCCCCTCCAGCACGATGAACAGCCCCATGCACCCGCTCCGCCATGACGAAGGGGCGGTCCGAGCCGCGGCCCGCACCGCCCCAGGTCCGCCATAAGATTCCGCAGACCTCCGCTTCAACCCGTCCGCCCCACCCGCCCGGCGGGGACGTCCGCGTCCGCCTCCCTACTCGTAGTACTCGATCCCGAGATGCGTGATCTGCTCCTCGCCCATCAGGTGCCGCAGCGTGTTCTTCAGCTTCATGTGCTGGATGAAGATGTCGTGCTCGGGGTACAGCTCCGGCGCCGTCATCGGGCTCTTGAAGTAGAAGGACAGCCACTCCTGGATCCCCGACATCTCCGCACGCTGCGCCAGGTCCAGGAACAGCGCCAGATCCAGCACGATCGGCGCCGCCAGGATCGAGTCCCGGCACAGGAAGTCCACCTTGATCTGCATCGGGTAGCCCATCCACCCGAAGATGTCGAGGTTGTCCCACCCTTCCTTGTTGTCGCCGCGCGGCGGGTAGTAGTTGATCCGCACCTTGTGGTACACGTCGCCGTACAGCTCCGGGTAGAGCTCCGGCTGCAGGATGTACTCGAGCACGCCGAGCTTCGACTCCTCCTTCGTCTTGAACGAGTCCGGATCGTCGAGCACCGCGCCGTCCCGGTTCCCCAGGATGTTCGTGCTGAACCACCCGCTCAGACCGAGCATGCGCGCCTTCAGCCCGGGCGCGATGATCGTCTTCATCAGCGTCTGCCCGGTCTTGAAGTCCTTCCCCGCGATCGGCACGCCCCGCTCCCGGGCGAGCTGCTGCAGCGCCGGGATGTCGACCGTCAGGTTCGGCGCACCGTTCGCGTACGGCACTCCTTCCATGATCGCCGCGTACGCGTACACCATCGACGGCGCGATCGCCGGGTCGTTCGTCTCCATCGCCTTCTCGAACGCCTCGATCGTCTGATGCGCTTCGCTCGGCTTCATGTAGACCTCGGTCGAGCCGCACCAGACCATCACCATCCGATCGCAGCCGTGCTCCTGCCCGAAGCGGCGGATGTCGTCCCGGAGCTGCTCCGCCAGGTCCATCTGGCTGCGCCCCTTCTTGACGTTCGTGCCGTCCAGCCGCCGGACGTAGTTCTTGTCGAACACGGCCGGCATCGGCTTGATCTGCTTGAGGAAATCCGCGATCGGCTCGATGTGCCGCGCTTCCAGCACGCCCGCCTTGACCGCGCTCTCGTACGCGTCGTCCGGAATCGGGTCCCACGCCCCGAACACCAGGTCCTCGAGCGCGGCCAGCGGCACGAAATCCTTGATCTTCGGCTGACGGCCCTCCGTGCGCTTCCCCAGCCGGATGTTCCCCATCTGCGTCAGCGATCCGATCGGCTGCGCCAAACCCCGCCGCACCGCTTCGACGCCCGCAATGAATGTCGTAGCAACTGCACCCAGACCGGGCGTGAGAACCCCAAGCCGACCGGTCGCCGGCGCGATCTGACTACCTTGCTTCACGGTCTTCCTCGTTCGTTGATGTCCCGGCAGTTACCGGCGCGTCCAGCGGCACGCCCCCCGCGTGCTTGTAGACCCAGACGATTCGCTGGAACGCCGTGATGTTGGTCAGGATGGCAAGGACGACGATCACCCCCTTCAGGACGATCCCGTCCCATGCGTCGCCGAAGAACAAAGCGGAGCCGCCGATCAGCACGACCCGCTCGGCCCGCGGCATGAGCCCGACGCGGCAATCCAGCCCCAGCGCCTCCGCACGGGCCCGAGTATAACTGATCATCAACGATCCCGCCATTGCGAGCATGATCAGATAGATCATCCCCACATCGCCGAGCTCGAGGCGGTAATCGTTGTAGAGGGAGAGCAACCCGAAGTAGACGGCGATCTCGCTGATCCGATCCAGCGTCGAGTCGTAGAACGCACCGAACTTGCTGCCCAGATGCGAGAGGCGTGCGACGCGGCCGTCCAGGATGTCGAACGCCCCGCCCAGCAACACCAGGAAACCGGCCAGCCGGATCTGGTGCTGGTGGAACGCGAACGCCGACGTCATGGTGACCAGGAACCCGATCGTCGTCAGGAGGTTCGGATGCACCTCCCGCCGAACCAGGGCATCCGTCAGCGGACGGATCGCCCGGTAGACGCTCCCGCGCAGTGATTCGAGACTGACCATGGGCGGTCGTTTTCAGGAGGGGAGGATGATCCTCGACTGCGCTCCGGCTTCCATGCCTTTCGCGATCTCGTCGTTGACCCGCCCCAGGACGCGATCGAAGTTCGCCTGGGCGGCGATCAGACCCTGATAGACCGGACTCGCCTGCAGTTCCGAGACGACGCGTTCGTACTCCTCGCGCACGGCGTCCTCCGGCGCCTCGCCACGCTGGAGCGCGAGCGCGATCCCCTGTTCCAGCTCGGCGACGCGGTTCACGAGCGTGACGACCTCGCGGTCCTCGCCGAGCCGTTGCCGCGCGCGCTGCAGCGCCTGGTACTCGGCCGTCTGTCCGAGCAGCCGCCCCAGCTCGCGTGCCTTGTCCATCGTAGCATCAAGCATGATTCGCCTTTCGTCTCCACTTACGCAAGTGGTGCGACCTCCGCGAGGACCACGCGCTCGCGGCCGGCCAGGTCCTTCACGACCCGCGGCGTGCCGTACGCCCCGCGGCTCTCGATCCGCTCGACCACGCGCCGCGCCTGCCCGGCCCCGATCTCCAACGCCAGCAGGCCGCCCGGCCGCAGGCGCTCGGGCGCCCCGTCGACCAGCGCCTCGATCACGGCCAGCCCGTCGCCCGGCGCGAAGAGCGCCTCCGCCGGCTCCCACTCTGCCACTTCCGGCTGGAGCGTCGACCGATCCGACTCCGCCACGTACGGCGGGTTCGACACGACGACGTCGAATCGTTCGCCCGTCTCCACCGCTTCCCAGAGCGCGCCCTGCCGGAACTCGACCCGGTCGGCGACGCCGTTCCGCTCCGCGTTCCCGCGCGCCACCTCGAGCGCGCCGGCCGAGATGTCCGTCGCGACGACCCGCGCGAACGGACCCTCCTTCGCCAGACTGAGCGCGATCGCGCCCGAGCCGGTCCCGACGTCGACCGCCGTGAGCCCGGCCGCACCCGCGCCGGCCGCCGCCCTCGCGTTGGCCCAGGCGAGGACCTCGCCGACCAGCACCTCCGTCTCCGGCCGCGGAATCAGCACCCGCCGGTCCACCCGGAGCCTCAACTCGCGGAAGTGCGCCTCGCCGAGGATGTACTGCAGCGGCTCCCGCTTCACCCGGCGCCGCACCATCGTCCGGAACGCCGCCTTCTCGGCCTCGACCAGCGGCCGATCGTGGTGGAGGTACAGCTCCAGGCGCGACATCCCGAGCACCGAGGCGAGCATCAGCTCCGATTCCAAGCGCGCGTTCTCTATGCCTCGCTCCGCCATGTAGTCGGCGGCGGCACGGGCGATCGCCAACGCCGTGTCGGCCACGGTTCGCACCTCACGCCGCCGACGTGGTTTCCAGCTGCTCCTCCTCGCGGGCCAGCTTGAGCGCCTCGATCAGCTCGTCCAGATCCCCGTCGAGGACCTCCTGCAGCCGGTAGATCGTCAGACCGATCCGATGGTCGGTCACCCGCCCCTGCGGGAAGTTGTACGTCCGGATCTTCGCCGAGCGGTCGCCGGTCCCGACCTGCGCCTTCCGCTCCCGCGCCCGCGCCGCCTCCTGCTCCGCGATCTTCGCGTCCAGCAGCCGGCTCCGCAGCACCTTCAGCGCCTTCGCCTTGTTCTTGTGCTGCGACTTCTCGTCCTGGCACGTCACCACGATCCCCGTCGGGATGTGCGTGATCCGGACCGCGGAATCCGTCGTGTTCACCGACTGCCCGCCCGGGCCGGACGAGCGATAGACGTCGATCCGCAGATCCTCGTCACGAATCTCGACGTCGACCTCCTCCGCCTCGGGCAAGACCGCCACGGTCGCCGCCGAGGTGTGGATCCGCCCCTGGCTCTCCGTGACGGGAACGCGCTGGACCCGGTGCACGCCCGACTCGTTCCGGAGGTCGCCGTACGCGTCCTTGCCCCGGACCACGAATACGACTTCCTTGTACCCGCCCAGCTCGCCCTCGGACACGTCGACCAGCTCGACCGTCCAGCCGCGGTGCTCGGCGTAGCGCGTGTACATCCGGAACAGGTCTCCCGCGAAGAGCCCCGCCTCGTCGCCGCCCGTGCCCGCACGGATCTCGACGACGGCCGCACGGTCCGCGAGCGGGTCCCGCGGAAGCAGCATGCGACGCACCCGCTCGGCCAGCTCGGATTCCTCCGCCTCCAGCGCCTCGACCTCCGCCCGCGCGAGTTCGACCAGCTCCGCGTCGTCGCTCGTCCGCGCGACTTCACGCGCTTCCGCCAGCTGCGCCCGTACCCGCAGCAGCCGTTCGCCGGCCGACGCGACCGGCGCCAGCTCCGCGTGCTCCTGCGCGACCGACCGGAGCTTCTCCGGGTCCGACAGCACCGCCGGGTCCGCAAGCCGCTGCTCCAGCTCCGCGAACCGACGGACCACTTCCTGTACGCGCTCGTCCACTACGATCACCTGACCCACACTTCAATGGCGAAAGAGCCGGGTCCTGCGCCCGGCTCTCCGTCCACTCTCACTTGGCGGCCTTCTCGCCCCACTTCCTTTGGAACCGCTCCACCCGGCCCGCCGTGTCGACCAGCTTCTGCCGGCCTGTGAAGTACGGGTGACACGCCGAGCAGATCTCGACGTGCAGCTCCGCCAGCGTGCTCCGCGTCTGGAACGTGTTGCCACACGCGCAGTGCACGGTGGCTTCCTTGTAGTCGGGATGGATGCCCTGCTTCATCGCCGTACGCCTCGCCGAAAAAGGAACGGCCCTGAGAACGAGGGCCATTGCAAACCCTGGAAATATAGCGACTCCCGGCTCTCGAATCAACCCGAACCCACCGGAATCCTGCGCCGGCGGTGCGCCGCGTGCCCGCGCGCGACGAGCCGGCGCACGCCCCCGGGCCCCGCCGGGATGCCGGGCCCGAACCGCGTCCGAAAACCTTGACTTCGATCGTTGATTTGGTAATCCGATCGTATCGCTACGGTACGAGGAGGCGACTATGGTCACTGCTTGGAGGCTTTCCGCGGCCGCGGCGTCGGTCGCGCTGGCCGCGGCCACCCACCCGCTCCACTCCCAGACCCTTCGCGGCCAGGTCGTCGAGGCCGGGACGAACAGGCCGGTCGAAGCAGCGATGATCTCCCTATGGAACAGCGCCGGCGTGCGCCTGAGTACCGCCTGGAGCGATGCCTCGGGGCGGTTCTTCATGTTCGCGCCCGCCGCCGGGGAGTACACGCTGCGCGTGGACCGGATCGGCTACGAGACGGTGACGTCGCCCGTGATCGAGCTGACCGTCGGGAAGGTGCTCGATCACCGGATGGAACTCCCGATGCAACCGATCACGCTCGCCGAGCTCACGGTGGTCGGCGAAGACCGCAATTGCGCCGTTCGCTCGAACGAGATGGCGGCGGCGACGGCGCGGGTCTGGACCGAAGCGCGCAAGGCGCTGGACGCGGCCGTGAGGTCCGAACGGGAGCGGGGGCTCCGTTTCGAGGGCGTGACGTACCGGCGCCGGCTGGACCTCGACGGAGAGCGCGTGCTCAAGGACGAGATGCGCCCGCATTCCGGGACCTACGCGAAGCCCTTCGGGAGCCGGCCGGCCGAAGAGCTCGCCCGGGAGGGGTACATCCGTGCCGTAGACGGCGGCAAGTATTTCGACTTCTTCGCGCCCAGCGCGGAGGTCCTCCTCTCGGACTCGTTCGTGGAGCACCACTGCATGCGGCTCGTCCCCGGCCAGGGCGAGGCCGCGGGGCTGGTCGGGCTCGCTTTCGAGCCGGTTCGCGGACGCAACGTCCCCGATATCCAGGGAACCTTCTGGCTGGACGCGCACAGCGCCCAGCTGCGCTACCTCGAGTTCACGTACGTCGCGCCGAATTCGCGTTACCCGACGGCCGGCGCCCGGGGGCGGGTCGACTTCGCCACCCTGCCGAACGGCGCATGGTTCGTCCGGCGGTGGTTCATCCGCATGCCGCTCACGGAGATCTCGTCGGTCTGGGGCGTGACCTCGATGCCGCAGGTGCGGACGGTGGCGTTCCAGGTGGACGGCGGCGAGATCACGCGGGTGCACCTGCCGGGTCGCGAGCCGATCGATGTGGCCGTGCGCGCGAGGATCGACGGGATCGTACGCGACGGTACGACCGGGAAGCCGCTCGGCGGCGCGACGGTTCGTCTGTCGGGCACGACCTATCGAACCGTGGCGAACGAGGCCGGCCGGTTCCGGTTCTCGGAGATTCCGCCGGGCGTGTACGGCGTCGAGTTCTGGCACCCGCGCCTCGATTCGCTCCCGGTCGCCGCACTGCCGTCGGTCGAGATCGCCGTCACCGAAGGCGACGTCGGGCCAATCGAGCTGGCGGTGCCCCCGCTCGACCGAATCCTCGCCGAAGCCTGCCCGGTCCTGGACCCCGACGTCATGCCCAGCGTCGTCCGACCCGGCGAGCCGACCGGCGTGGTCGTGGGCACGGTCCGCGACCCGGAGACCGGGCTGCTCGTTGCCGGCGCGCCGGTTGCGATCCAATGGGCCCGGGACGACGTCTCGTACGCCGGCGGTCAACCCGTCATGGTGCGTCGGGTGCCGTTGGAGGCGCGGACGGTGACGGGCGAGAACGGCCGCTTCTGGGTCTGCTATCTGCCATTCGACATCCCGATCCGCGCCATGGCCGCGCTACCCGATGGGCGGACGATCGAGACGACGTTCTCGGTCAGCAGGCCGATCGAGGTGATCACGCTGGACGCGCCGCGGCCGGCCGACGCCGGCTATACCGCCGAAGCGACCACCTGAGCCGGCGCCGGCCCGGCCGTTGCCTGCGGCAGGACGGAAATCGCGACGCGCGGGCCGGCGCCCACCGGCCCGGCCCGCTCACGCGTCCAGTTCCCTCCCTTCCTCCGCCGACCGGTACGCCAGCGCGACCAGGCGCATGAGCTCGACCTGGTCGTACGGCAGCTCCAGCTCCTTCTCGCCCCGGGCGACGGCGACGAAGTGCGCGAGCTCCTGCCGGTACGACGCGGTGTACGCGTTCTCCCGCCCGGCCGCGATCTTCGGCGTCACGTCGAGGAGCCCGTGCTCCACTTCCTTGTAGACGCTGAGCGGCGTCGTCGAGGCCGCGCCCCGGCTGCCAAGGAGCTGCAGGTAGTGCCGATCTCGCGGCGCGAGCAGGCTCCACGTCACCTCGACCGCCACCGTGGGCCCGTTCTCGAGCCGCAGCATCACGACCGCGGAGTCCTCGACCTCCATCCCCTCGCCCGGATGCATGTAGGCGTTCACCCGGGCCACTTGCGGGTAGCCGAGGAGCCATAGGCAGAGATCGAGCGCCTGCGTGCCGAGGTCCATCAGGACGCCGCCGCCCGCCGTCGCGCGCCGGTGCCGCCACGTCGGCCGCACCGTGCGCACCTTCCGGTTCAGCCACCCCGCCTTGACGAAGAACAGCTCGCCGAACTCGCGACCCTGGATGAACGGGCGGAGCGCCAGCACGTCGGGCCGGTAGCGGTTGTTCATCGCGACCATCACCGTGCGCCCCGACCGCTCCGCGGCCTCGATGACGCGCCGCGCGCCGTCGGCGGTCAGGGCGAGCGGCCGCTCGACCAGCACGTGCTTCCCCGCCTCGAGCGCCGCGATCGCCTGCCGTTCGTGCAGATGGCTCGGCGTGCAGATGACGACCGCATCGACGTCCTTCGACGCGAACACCTCCTCGTCCGTCCGGAACACCCGCGGAACCTCGAAACGGTTCGCGATCGCCGTCGCCTTCGGACGGTCGGTGTCGCAGACCGCCATGATCTCGACGCCCTCGAGCCCGCTCAGGATCGGCAGATGCACCACCTGCGCGATCGCACCCGTTCCGAGGATCGCTACACGAACATCGCTCATCACACGCCTCCCCCGTTCGTCGGCAGCGCGAACGACGCGCCGATCCGCGCCTCCGGATAGCGAATGTCGTCCAGGAGCGTGTACCGCACCTCGACGCCGATCCGGAAACGCTCGGCCGGCGCCACCTCGACCCCCGCCACCGCGTTCAATCCCGCCGTGACCGAATCCAGCAGGTCTTCGATGAATGTCCCGTCGACCGCCGGGCCGCTCCCATCGAACACGTGGAGCCCGAGTCCCGCGCCCAGGTAGGGCATGACGCGCGATTCGGCGCCGAAGACGTACTGGCCGTCCACGGTGAGCGAGAAGTCGCGCCAGTCGATCCGCCCCAGATCGTTGGGCGAGACCGACGCCCCGAGCGCCGAGAGCTGGTCCGCCAGTCGCCGCAGCTCCTCGGCATTCACACGCGAACTCCAGTAGGAGAACGACGGCGCGATCCGCACGCCCGGCCCGAGGAACCCCAGGTCGGCCTTCAGCGTGTACGCCGCCGTCGGCTCGACCTTCGTAGGCCAGATCCACCCGTATTCCAGCCCCAGCCCCCGGAACGTCAGGTTCTCGTAGTCGTAGTCCTCCAGCGCCTGCGCCATCGCAGCCGCCGGCGCGGCCAACAGACAGAGCAGGGCGAGACCCCAGCGGCGGATCATCCTTCGGCCCCCGTTCATCTGGTTCGTCCCCACCGGAAATCGGTGGATTCAGTACAGCTTCAATATTTCCGTATCGCGGTAGTACGTCCGCAGGATCCGGCGGTAGTCCTGCCCCGCGCGCGCACGCCCGATCGCGCCCATCTGACACATTCCGATCCCGTGGCCCCAGCCGCCCCCGGTCGCCACCACCTCGACGACTTCGCCGCCACGGCGTTCGACGTTCAGGGAGAAGCGCGCACTGTTCAACCAGCGACCCGGCTCGGGCTGCAGTATGCGACGGATCGAGTCCGGGGTCGCGACCACGTACTCACGTCCGTCGGCGACGATGCGCAGCGACTCGACGCGCCCCGAGGACGTGCGCCCCCGTGCCTGGACCGATTCGACGCGCCGCACCGGCCCCGGCGCGCCCTCGTGCTCGACCAGCGTCCGGGACAGGATCTCCCGCAGCGCCGCGCCCGTCCAGCGCTCGGTCCAGCGGAATCGGTTCGACGTCTCGCAGTAGTAGCCGTCGCTCCCGGGGATCCGGTCCGAGACCGACTTCAGGTACGGCACCGGTGCGTGGCGCCAGACCTCGTCGATCGCCGCGGTCCGCCCGCCGCACGTCGAGTGATAGTAGGCCAGGATCGGCGCGCCGTGGTAGGTCAGGATCTCGCCGCGCGTCTCCCGGACCGCACGGCTGACCACGTCGTTCTCGCGGTCGCGCCCGCCGTAGACCTGATCCGCGACGGTCGCGTAGAAATCGAAGCCCAGCGACTCCCGCCCGCCGATGTGCGAGATCGCGTACGTCCGCGCGGCCACCGCTTGCGCCTTGACCGCCTCGATCTCCTCCGCCGGCCGAGGCCCGATCTCGAGCGGCACCACGCCGAGCAGGTACTCCTCGAGCGCGACCGCGTTGATCGCCGTCACCCGCCCCGGCCCAGCCGCGCGAACCAGTGCACCACCCCGGTAGGGCGTGCCGTCGATCAGGATCGTCGCACCGCCGCCGAGCGCCCGGACGCGGACCGGTCCGGTGAACGGGCCCGCCCTCCGGCCGTTCGGCCCGCGGGCGACGACGCGTCCCGCCTCGTCCGCCGCGAAGGTCCAGCTCTCCCTCGCGGCCGCCCGAACCGTCCCGCCACCGCCGGGCTCGCCGATCTCGAAAGCTCCGTCCGACCCGACGGTCACCTCCGCCGCATCGACCACGATCCCGACGCGGACCATCGGCTCGGCGTTCGGCAGGTCCATCCGCACGATCGGCGGCGGGCCACCGATGCGGCAGGACGCAAGCACTGTGGAGAGCGCGACCGAACCGAACCATGCGCGGCCGGTCCGCCCGGGCCGCCGCTCGCGCGCCGCCCGCTCGGCCCGTCCCGCCCACCGCGGCTCCCTCACCCCACCGCCTCCCGCAGCGCCGCGCGGAGCACTTCCGCAGTGAAAGCGATGTCTTCGTCCGTGTGCGCGGTCGAGAGAAAGCACGCCTCGAACGCCGACGGCGGCAGGAACACGCCGCGTCGCAGCGCCGCCTGGAAGTAGCGCCCGAAGAACGCCGTGTCCGCCCGCTTCGCATCCTCGAAGCTGCGGACCGGGCCTTCCACGAAGTGGACGCCCCACATCCCGCCGAACGCGCCGCCCGTCGCGGGGAACCCGAGCGCCCGCGCCTCGTCCAGGATCGCATCGACGAGTTGCCGGCCCCGCCTCTCCAGCTCGTCGTACGGGTCGGCCTCCCGCACCGCGCCGAGCTGCGCCAGACCCGCCGCCATCGCGAGCGGGTTCCCGGACAGCGTGCCCGCCTGGTAGATCGGCCCGGCCGGCGCGATCATCTCGATCAGATCCCGCCGGCCGCCATACGCGCCGACCGGCAGCCCGCCGCCGATCACCTTCCCCATCGTCGTCAGGTCCGGCTCGATCCCGAAGCGCTCCTGTGCGCCGCCGAGCCCAACCCGAAAGCCGGTCATCACCTCGTCGAAGATCAGGAGCGCGCCGTGCTCGCGCGTGATCCGGCGGAGTCCCTCGAGGAATCCCGGCGCCGGCTCGATCAGCCCCGCGTTCCCCACGATCGGCTCCAGGATCACGCACGCGATCCGCTCGCCGTGCGCCTCGAAGAGCGCCTCCACCGCGCCCAGCTCGTTGTACGGCGCCGTCAGCGTCAGCTCGGCCAGCCGCGCAGGCACGCCGGGCGAGTTGGGCAGCCCCAGCGTCGCCACCCCGCTCCCCGCCTGCACCAGGAAGCTGTCGCCGTGGCCGTGGTAGCACCCCGAGAACTTGACGACGAGGTCACGACCCGTCGCGCCGCGCGCGAGCCGCAGCGCCGCCATCGTCGCTTCCGTCCCGCTGTTGACGAAACGCACCATCTCGACCGACGGCACCGTCTCCACCACCCGCTCGGCCAGCTCGACCTCCGTCGGGCACGGCGCGCCGTAGCTCGTCCCCCGCGCCATCGCGCCCGCGAGCGCCTCCGTGATCGCCGGGTGTGCGTGACCCAAAATTAGCGCACCCCAGCTCATCACGTAGTCGACGTACTCGCGGCCGTCGACGTCGATGAGCCGCGAACCCGCGCCCCGCTCGACGAAGAACGGCTCGCCGCCCACCGCACGGAACGCCCGCACCGGCGAGTTCACGCCACCCGGGATCAGCTCCTTCGCCCGCCCGTACAGCCGCGCGCTCTCCGTTCCCACCACTGCCTCAGACACCGCCGATCACTTCTCCCACCAGGTCGTCCTCCGCCGCATCCGTGATCCGGACGCGCACGAACGTCCCCGGCTCCAGATCCTCTCCACCGTAGATGTGGACGACGCCGTCGACGTCGTTCGCCTGCCCCGGCGTCCGGCCGATCGCCACGCCGTCGTCGTCCGCCGCGACGTCCACCAGGACCTCGACCTCGCGGCCGATCCACGCCTCGTTCTTCTCCAGCGTGATCGCCCGCTGCACGTCGAAGAGCCGCTCGAGCCGCTCGCGGCGCACCTCCGGCGGCACCTGGTTCGGCATCGTCGCCGCCGGCGTGCCCTCCTCGACCGAGTACTCGAACCCGCCGACCCGGTCGAAGCGGACCTCCTCGAGCAGCTCCAGGAGAGACTCGAAGTCCTCCTCCGTCTCCCCGGGGAACCCGACGATCACCGTCGTCCGGAGCACGACGCCCGGGATCGCGTCTCGCAGCCACCGCACCCGCTCGAGGATCGTCGCCCGCCGTTCCGGGCGCCGCATCCGCTCGAGGACCGCGTCCGAACCGTGCTGGATCGGCATATCGAGGTACGGCAGGATGCGCGGCTCCGACGCGATCAGCTCGACCAGCTCCGGCCGGATCCCCGACGGATACATGTAGAACAGCCGGAACCACGGGATCCCGGTCTCGTCGAGAAGGGCGCGGAGCAGCGCAGGGAGCGCGCCATGGCGGGACACCCCGGGGATCGTTTCCGCGCCACGGACTTGGGCGTCGCGACGCCCCGCCCGCGGAGCGGAGCCCTCCGCCCCGCCGACCCACCGCCCGACGAAGTACCCGGTGGCGTCGCCTGCCGGCGCCAGGCCGCGTGCCCAGTCCCGGCCGTACCACGTCGTGTCCTGGCTGACGATGTTCAACTCGACCACCCCGGCGGCTTCCAGCTCGCGCCCCTCGCGGACCAGCACGTCGATCGGCGTCGACCGGTGTTTTCCGCGCATCAGCGGGATCGCGCAGAACGCGCACGAGTGGTCGCACCCCTCGCTGATCTTGAGGAACGACGTGTGCCGCGCCCCGGTCGAGAGCACGCGCAGCGGGCGCTCCATCGTCGGCACGAAGTCCGGCGGCGGGACCGCCAGCAGCCCCCGCTCCCGCAACTCCGGGATGAGCCGGTCCGCCTCGGTGAGGCCGAGGAACAGGTCGACCTCGGGGATCTCCGCCGCCAGCTCGTCCTTGTAGCGCTGGACCAGGCACCCCATGGCGACGATCGCGCGCGTCCGCCCCTCCTCCTTCATCCGCACGGCGTCGAGGATGGCCTCGATCGACTCCTCCTTCGCCATCTCGATGAAGCCGCACGTATTGATGATGACGACGTCGGCGTCGTCGCCGTCATCGGCGATCCGCGCGCCCGCGCCGACCAGCCCGCCCAGGATCCGCTCGCTGTCGACCGTGTTCTTGTCGCACCCGAGCGTGATCAGCCCGACGCGAAGCCCGGCCGCCCCGGCCAGAGCGGCGGGCGCGGGCCGGTTCGAGAGCACCGGCAGATCCCGGCGAGCCGACTTCTCTGTTCGATTCATGCGTCCTGTGCCGTATGTGAAAACCGCGGGCCGCGGCAATATACCGGGCCCGCGGGACTGCTTCAACGCGACGACGAAGGCCCGGGCCGTCGCCCCGGGCCCGCGCTTCAGCCCCTGTCGACGATGCGCGCCCCTGCGGGCGGCGTGAAGCGGAAGAGGGAGTCCGGCGCGGCCACGTCGACCTCCAGCCGATCCAATTCGAAGTGTCGCTTGACCCCGTTCGACTCGACCAGCTCGAAGCGGCGCACCAGGTGGTCCTGCGCATCGACCCAGACCTTGAGCGACCGGAACCCCGTGTCGACCCGCGGCGTGAGCAGTAGCACGTATGCCCGCTGTCCGCCCACCGACTCCGTCCCCTCGAGCGTCGGCGTGAAGCGCGTCAGCGGATCGCCCAGGAACTGAGCCTGCAGGTCCGCGCCGCCCGCGCCGCCCGCGCCCACCGGCGCCCGGATCACTTGCTTCTCGTTGACGCTCGGGTAGTAGACCCAAATCGACGCCCCGTCGCTCACGATCACGTCGCCCGCAGGCTCGGTGAACCGCATCAGGAAACGGTCCGGCCGCCGCTGGACCAGCGTCCCACGGCTCGTCACCCGGTTCCGCAGCAACGGATTCTCTGCCGTCTGCACGAACTCCGCGCGCAGCGAGCGCACCTTGCCGTACGCCTCGGACGCCCACAGCAACACGGTCCTCGCGTCCGGGTCCTGCTCCCCGGACGCCTGGGCCGCGCCCGCCGAACGAGCGACGTCCCGCGGCGCCTCGCGAGCCGCATCGGGGCCGGCCGCCGCTCCAGCGGCGCCTTCACGGCGCGACGCGGTTGCCAGCGACGCCGCCGCCTCGCGCCGCTCTCCGCCGCCGACGCCCGCGCGCTCGCTTACTTCCATCGCCGGCGGCGCCACGACGTCGTCCGCCGCGGCCTCAGGCGCTGCGGGCGAGTCCGACGGCCCACCGGCCGCCCCGGACGAATCCACCGCGCTCGCGCCTTCCGACCCTACGGCCGGCGCCTCGCGCGCGCCCGACGTCTCCTCCACCACGCCCGCCGCATCGCCGCCAGCTTCTTCCACGACGGTGTTCCTCACCCCGAGCGCCACCGCGCCCCCGAGGATCACCGTCACCGCACCTACCAGAATGCGCCGCATCGTTCACCGAAAAAGAAAAGGGTTCCGGTCCCGTCCTCCTACACGACGCCCGAAACCCGCGTTCCGATCGCGCACCCCGCGCGAACCGCGTCACCCCCGCCGGCGCGGGACGGGCCGCCTGCGGCCAGAGGCCGCGCCCCCGCGCCGCTTGCGCTCCCCCGCCGCCGAAGGCGGCCATCCCCGCCCCAAAGGGGCCACCCGCCGCCCCGAAGGGGGCGGCCTCATCCCGCCGGCGAGCGAAGCGAGCCGGCCACCCCGCGGCGCCGAAGGCGCCGCCACCCGCCGCGCGTAGCGCGGCCTCCTCCCGCCGGTCGCGCCAGCGGCCGGCCGCCCCCCGCGCCGCGCCAGCGGCGCCGCCCCCGCCGGCGGCGCAGCCGCCGGCCGCCGCCCACGCGCCGTCGCCGCCGGCCCCCGCAGCCGCAGGCCGCCCTCTACTCCTCCCCCAACACCTCCCTCGGCTGCAGCCCCGCCGCCCGCGCCGCCGGCCGCGCGCTCGCCAGCACCGCGACCGCCGCGAACAGCAGCGGCACCACGGCCAGCGTCGCCGGATCGACCGGCCGCACGCCGAAGAGCTGGGACGCGAGCAACCGCGTGACGCCGAGCGACAACACGACGCCGATCGCCAGCCCCACGCCCGTCAGCCGCACCCCTTCCCCGATGACCAGCCGCCGCAGCTGGCCGGCGGTCGCGCCGAGCGCCATGCGGATCCCCATCTCGCGCCGCCGCTGTGCGACGTTGTACGCGACGAGGCCGTACAGCCCGAGCGCCGCCAGGAGCAGCGCCACGCCGCCGAACGCCCCGAGCGCGACGGAGCCGATCCGCCACTGGAAGTCGTTCTCGCGCACGATCTCGCTCATCGGCCGCGGCGTGGCGGGCACGTTCGGGTCGACGCCGGCGATCGCGTCGCGCACGGCGCGGGCGAGCGTGGCTGGCGCGCCGCCCTCGGCCGCGACCACGAAGAACCGTCGCCGCGCAGGCGACTGCGTCACCGGCAGATAGAGCTGCGGCCGCGACGCCTCGACGATCCCCTCGTGCCGGACATCCTCGACCACGCCGACGATCGTGACCGGCTCGTCCGCGCCCCGGAGGAGCAGCGTCTTGCCGACCGGCACGTCGCCGGGCCAGTGGCGTTCGGCGAGGGAGCGGGAGACGATCGCGACGCGGGGCGCGT
Source organism: uncultured bacterium (assembly GCA_937889645.1). Taxonomy (GTDB): domain Bacteria; phylum Gemmatimonadota; class Gemmatimonadetes; order Longimicrobiales; family RSA9; genus CALBZE01. The sequence continues at coordinate 330 of CALBZE010000061.1, read as the reverse complement.
CCGGGCCGTCCATCGGCCCGATATCCCGACCGGCGACGAGCCGGATCCCCATCGCCTCGAAGTAGCCTGGCGCGATGCTCCCCCGGATCGCGGCGGGCCATTCCTCGGCGGGCGCGCCGGCGCCGGCCGGCGTCGCGAACTGGAAGACCGGGGTCTCGTGATTGAGCGGGAGCCACGCCGTCGCCGAGACCGCGCGCACGCCCGGCAGCGCGGCGATCGCGTCCGTCGCGCGCTGGAAGAACTGGTCGATCGCCTCGACCGTCGGGTAGTCCGCGGCCGGCGGCGCGACCTCGACCGTGAGGAGCCGCTCGGCGTCGAAGCCCAGGTCGA
>CALBZE010000060.1 GCA_937889645.1 uncultured bacterium | reverse complement strand
GGAGCGGGCGGCCGCACCGCCGTCGGCAGGGCGGGCGCGCTTGCGGCGCGGCGGTGGTGGGGGCAGCGGCCGCGGCCGCCGTGACCCCGGACCAACAATTCCTGCAGACAGAGCGCTATGCTTCGGGTGGGACGCATGGTTGGCGTTTTGGGACGCGGGCGCGGCTCGCGGCAGGGCCGGCGACCGTGTGAGGGTTGGAGATGACCGAGGAATTGGGGACCGCGTTGCCGCGGGTGGTGACGGAGATTCCGGGGCCGGCGTCGCGGAGCTTGGCGGCGCGGCTGGGGCGGGTCGAATCGCGGAACATCACGCGGTTGGAGGGCGAGCCGCCGGTCTTCTGGGCGGAGGCGCGAGGCGCGAACGTGCGCGACGCGGACGGGAACGTGTACGTCGACCTGTCGTCCGGGTTCAGCGTCGCGGCGACGGGGCACGCGAACCCTCGGGTCGCGGAAGCGGTGGCGCGGCAGGCGTCGACGCTGGCGCACGCGATGGGTGACGTCTATCCGGCGGCTATCAAGGTCCAGCTCCTCGAGCGGCTTGCGGCGCTCGCGCCCGACCCGCTCGGCGTGTGCATCCTGGGGAGCTCAGGGAGCGAGGCCGTCGAGGCGGCGCTGAAGACGGCGATCATGCACACGCGGCGGCCGGGGATCATCGCCTTCACCGGCGGCTACCACGGGCTGACGTACGGCTCGCTCGCGACGACGTGGCGGAGCGAGTTCCGTGATCCGTTCCGCGATCAGCTCTTCGCGGGCGTGGTCTTCGCGCCGTACCCGAACCCCTACCGCTGGCCTGGCGCGGGCCGCGCGGCCGCTGGCTCGGACCGCGCTGGCGGTGGCTCGGGCCGCGCTGGCGGTGGCTCGGGCCGCGCTGGCGGTGGCTCGGGCCGCGTGGCCGAAGGCTCGGCCCGCGCGGCGGAGGGCGCGGGGCACGGCGTCGAGCGCCCGGGCGACCCGGCGGAGGGCGCGCTCGCGGAGGTGCGTCGGCTGATCGAGCGGGCGGAGTCGACGGCGGCGCCGATCGGCGCCGTCGTCGTCGAGCCGATCCAGGGGCGTGGCGGGATCGTGGTGCCGCCGCCCGGATTCCTCGCCGGGCTGCGCGAGCTGTGTGACGCGCACGGGATCGTCCTCGTCTTCGACGAGATCTATACCGGCTTCGGTCGGACCGGCCGGTGGTTCGCGTGCGAGCACGAAGGCGTCGTCCCCGACATCATGACCGTCGGGAAGGCGCTCACGGGGATGTTGCCGCTCAGCGCGGCGATCGGATCGCCGACGGTGATGGAGTCGTGGCCGCCGTCGACGGGCGAGGCGATCCACACGAGCACGTTCCTGGGGAACCCCATCGCCTGCGCGGCGGCGCTCGCGCAGATCGAGGAGATCGAGACCCGAGGGCTGGTCGAGCGCGCGGCCGAGCTGGGCGCGCGGCTGCGGGACCGCCTCGAGACATGGCGCGAGCGGTTCCGGTCCGTCGGCGACGTGCGTGGCGCGGGTTTGCTCCAGGGTGTAGAACTGGTCGAGGACCGCGAGAGTCGCCGGCCGGCGCCTCGGCTGGCCGCCCGGGTCGTGGGCGAGGCGTTGCGCGCGGGCATCATCCTCCTCTACGAAGGGCCGGACGCCAATGTGCTGGCGTTCGTGCCGCCGCTCGTCATCACGGAGGCCCAGCTCGACCACGCGCTGGACGTGGTGGAGAAGGCGCTTGCAAGCGCCGAACGGGGCGCCTAGCATTGCCTTTTGGCTGGGTGGTTCGCACCTTAGAGTGATACGTCTGTGACATCCGGGACGCCCGTCTTGGTCACCGGAGCCACGGGGTTCGTCGGCTCCCATCTGGTCGAGGCACTCGCATCCCGAGGGGCGCGGATCCGCGCACTGGTTCGGGAATCGAGCGACGTGTCTCTGTTGCGCGCGCACGGCGCGGAGCTGGTGGTCGGCTCGCTCGTAGACCGCCGATCGTTGGAGCGCGCCGTCGATGGGGTGGAGGTGGTCTTCCACCTGGCGGCACTGACGTATGCGAGGTCGGAGGAAGAGCTCGCCCGCGTGAACGGCGCCGGCACGCGCGCGCTCGTCGACGCGGTGCGCGAGGCGCCGGCGCGGCCGCGTCGTTTCGTATACCTTAGCTCTCTCGCGGCGGCCGGTCCCAGCGTGGATGGCCGTCCGGTCCACGCCGGCGAATCTCCCCGGCCGCTCACGGCGTACGGTCGGACGAAACTGGAAGGCGAACGGGCCTGTCTCGAGGCGGGCGCCGAGATCGGCGCGGTCGCGCTGCGGGCGCCTGCCGTCTACGGTCCTAGGGACCGCGAGATGTTGCGATTCTTCCGCTACGCGGCCCGTGGCATCCTACCGATCCCCGCAGGTCCCGAACGGCCGGTCCAGCTCATCCACGTGCGGGACCTGGCAGAAGCGCTGGTTCGTGTGGCGGGTGGCGCCGTCGCGACGGGCGTCTATCATGTTGCCGAACCGCGCGTCTATACGTGGACCGAAGTCGCAGACTACTTCGGCCGCGCCGTCGGCCGTCGGGTAAGGCCGGTGCGCGTGCCTCGGACGGCCGTGCGCGCGGCCGCCGCGCTGAGCGAATGGGGCGCGGCGCTGCGCGGCCGGGCGACGATCTTCAATCGCGACAAGGCGCGCGAGCTACTCGCGCCTGGCTGGACATGCGAAACCGAGTCGCTGCGTCGCGACTTCGGATTCGAACCGGAGATCACCTTACCGGACGGGTTGATGCAGACCGCGACCTGGTACCGGGACAACGGGTGGCTCTAGAGATAACGGAGCAGTGGAGCGGCAATGAGCCTTTTCGATAAGTGCAATCGTTTCACCCGGGCCCGCGAGATCCAGGCGCAGGGCTACTACCCCTATTTCGTCCCCATCGAAGCCTCGTACGACACGCACGTGATCATCCGCGGCGAGCGGAAGGTGATGATGGGCTCGAACAACTACCTCGGGCTCACGCATCACCCGCACGTGCTGGAGGCGGCGGCGGCGGCGCTCAAGAAGTACGGCAGCGGCTGCACCGGCAGCCGGTTCCTGAACGGCACGCTCGACATGCACGAGGAGCTGGAGGATCGGCTCGCGCGGTTCCTGAACAAGGAGGCCGCGCTCGTGTTCAGCACGGGCTACCAGACGAATCTCGGCGTCGTGTCGACGCTGGCCGGCCGCGGCGACATCATCTTCATGGACAAGCTCGACCACGCGTGCATCGTCGATGGTGCGCGGCTGTCCTACGCCCAGGTGCAGCGCTATCCGCACGGCGACTTCGCCGCTCTGGAGCGGATGCTGGCCAAGGCGCCGCCGGAGGCGGGGAAGATGATCATCACGGACGGCATCTTCTCGATGGAGGGGAACATCGTCGACCTGCCGAAGCTCGTCTCGCTCGCGGAGTTCTACGGCGCGGAGCTGGTGGTCGACGACGCGCACGCGATCGGCGTGCTCGGCGCAACCGGCGCGGGGACGGCCCAGCACTTCGGCCTCGACGACAAGGTCGCGCTGATCACGGCGACGTTCTCGAAGTCGCTCGCCTCGATCGGCGGCGTGGTCGCCGGGCCGGAGTCGGTGATCCACTACCTGAAGCACAACGCCCGTTCGCTGATCTTCAGCGCGAGCATGCCGCCCGCCTCGGTGGCGACGGTGCTGGCCGCGCTGGACGTGATCGAGCGCGAGCCGGAGCGGCGCGAGCAGCTGTGGAAGAACACGCGCCGCATGCAGGAAGAGCTCCGTCGCCTGGGGTACGACATCGGCCCGAGCGAGACGCCGATCGTGCCGATCCTGATCGGCAGCCTCGAGGAGACGTTCACGTTCTGGAAGGAGCTCTTCGACGCGGGTGTCTTCACGAACCCCGTCACGCCGCCGGCCGTGCCCGAGAACTCGTGCCGGCTGCGCATCTCGCTCATGGCCACGCACACGGACGAGCACATCGACTTCGCGCTCGACGCGCTCCAGCGCGTCGGCCGCACCATGGCGGTGATCTGAGCATGACGACGATGGTGAGCGGCGCGGCGGTCACGGTCCGCCCGGTCGTCGGTCGGGCGGAGCTGGACCGGTTCATTCGCCTGCCGTGGCGGATCTACGCCAACGACCCGCTGTGGGTCCCGCCGCTGCTCGGCGACATCAGGACGGTCCTCGACCGGCGTCGTCATCCGTTCCACCAGCACGCCGACGTCGAATACTTCCTCGCCTGGCGCGGCGACGACGTCGTCGGGCGCATCGCGGCGATCGTCAACCATCGGCACAACGAGTTCCACGAGGAGAAGACCGGCTTCTTCGGCTTCTTCGAGTGCATCGACGATGGCGACGTCGCCCGCGCGCTCCTCGAGGCTGCCGAGAACTGGCTGCGCGAGCGCGGGATGGAGCGCGTCATGGGGCCGGAAAGCTTCTCGACCAACGAGGAGTCCGGGCTCGGCATGCTGGTCGACGGGTTCGACAAGCCGCCGATCGTCATGATGGCGCACACGCCGCCCTACTACCCGAAGCTGGTCGAGGGCGCGGGGTACGTGAAGGCCAAGGATCTCCTGGCCTACTGGCTCGACGATCAGCGGCCGCCGGAACGGCTGGTCCGCGGCGTCGAGCGGCTGCGGCAGGCGGAGCGGATCCAGCTCCGCACGCTGAACATGAAGGACTTCGCGGGCGAGGTCGCGAGGATCAAGGAGATCTACAACAGCGCCTGGGAGCGGAACTGGGGCTTCGTGCCGATGACCGACGCGGAGTTCGATCACCTGGCCCGGCAGCTGAAGCCGGTGGTCAACCCGCGGCTCTGCGCGATCGCGGAGGTGGACGGCGAGCCGGTCGGCTTCGCGCTCGCCCTGCCGGACTTCAACCAGGCGCTCAAGCATGTGAACGGCCGGCTCTTCCCGTTCGGCATCTTCAAGCTGCTGTGGCATCAGCGGAAGATCGACACCCTGCGGGTCCTGACGCTCGGGCTCAAGCCGGGGTATCGCAGGAAGGGGATCGACGCGATGCTCTACCTGCACATCTTCAGGGAGGGCGCCGAGGCGGGGTTCAAGCAGGCCGAGTGTTCGTGGATCCTGGAGGACAATTGGGACATGCGCCGGGGGCTCGAACGGATGGGAGCCCGCGTCTACAAGACGTACCGAATCTACGAGAAGTCGCTCTGAGCGGTGATGCCGGGACCGGTCCGGCGCGGGGAGGCGGGCCAGACGCCCGAAGGGCGATGGACCGCCTCTTCGCGCTGTACATGCTGGTCTCGGCCGCCGCGGTGGCGTTCCCGCATCGCACGGCCGCCTGGCCCGCGCTCCTCGCCGCGCACCTGTTCGCCGCCGCGCTCGCGCTCGGCGTGCCGCCTTTCGACCGGCTGCGCGCGGAGCTGCGCCGCCGCTGGCCTCGCGTCGCCGCGCTGGCGGCCGACTGGTACCCGCTCGCGCTCATCCCGCTGCTGTATGCGGAGCTGGTGCCGCTCAACCTGGCCGTCTGGGACGGGCACTACTTCGACGAGCTCATCCTCGGCGCCGAGGAGCGTATCTTCGGCGGGCAGCCGAGCCGGGAGCTGGCCGCGGGCGCGCCGTGGCTGCCGCTCTCCGAAGCGCTCCACGGGGCGTACCTGTCGTATTACTTCCTGATCTACGGGCCGCCGCTGATCCTCTACCTGCGGCGCCGCCGCGAGGAGTTCCGCCACGTCGTGTTCGGCGTGATGCTGGTTTTCTTCGCGCACTACCTCTTCTTCATCTACTTCCCGGTCCAGGGGCCGCGGTATCTCTTCCCCGCCCCGGGCGGCGCGATCGCCGACGGGCCGCTCTACAACCTCACGCACGCGGTTCTCGAGGCCGGCTCCAGCCAGGGCGCGGCGTTCCCGTCGTCGCACGTCGGAGTCGCGTTCGCGCAGACGGCGCTCGCCGCACGATATCTGCCGCGGCTGGCTCCGTGGCTCGCGCTCCTCTCGACCGGGCTCGCCGTGGGCGCCGTGTACGGCGGCTTCCACTACGCGACGGACGCCGTCGCCGGGCTGGTGCTGGGCCTCGCGGTCGTGGCCTCGGCGCCGAAGCTGGCGCGCGTGCTCGGCGGCGGGCGGCGGGACTAGCGAGGGCGCCGACCGGGCCGGCGCCGTCGATCGACCGGGCCGTCGGATTACCCCGGGAGCGACCCCCTTGCGTGCGGCGTAGCACTTATTATTTTACCCGGCTCCACTCGCCACGGGTGGAGCCGTCGGGGCGCCGGGTGGAGGCGAACCGACGGGTGTCGGTCGAACTTGCGAGCGCGTTCGCGCGCTCTGCGGATATAAGGAGAGCTAGCCATGCGGAGTCACGAGGAGGGTGGGCATTTGCCGATCCGCCGATTCGCGCGTCCGCGGCGGCGTGAGGCCAAGCAGAAGCTCGGGCTGGGCGGCATGGGCGGAGTGGCGCCGATGCGTGTCCGGATCGAGGTCCAGGGAGGCCGTCACACGACCGCCTCGGCGATGCGGGCGTACCGTGTGCTCCAGGAGGTCGAGGAGACGGGTGCTTCGGCGCGGATCATCGAGGTCGCGCCGAACGGGTCGACGCTGATCGCCGAGCTGGACGGCGCGCAGGCGGCGCGTCTGGCGGGCGCGCCGTTCGTGCGGCGGATCATATCGCTGAACTGACGCGCGGAGGCGTTTCGGTCGAACGGGCGGAGTGAGGGGATCCCTCGTTCCGCCCTTCGTTTTTTCGCGGGGGGAGACGCTCGATGAAACGGAACCGGGTGAGCGACGGGTCGGTGCCGCGGCGCCGGTGCGGAGGCGTGCGGGCGTGGGCGTGAGGGGCCGGGTGCTGCTGGCGGCCGTCGTCGCGGCGGCGGTGGTGTGGCTGGCGAGCGGGGAGCTGGCGTGGCCCGCGCGGGCCTACCTCGTGGTGCTCCTCGCCCTGCTGCCGCCGATCGCGGTCGCGCAGGCGAGCGTGATCGAGCTCGAGGCGACGTCGCTGCCGCGCATCCCGGTGTACCTGTCGTCGCTCGCGGGACTTTGGTTCCTGGGAGTGCTCGCGCTGGGCGCGGGGTTGTGGAGCGGGTTCGGTCCAGGCGAGCTGGGGCTCGTGCCGTTGGGAGCGCGGGACGTAGCGGTGTGGACGGCGGGCGCGCTGGGCGGCGCGGTCGGCCTGGCCGTGGTGTGGCGAGTGTTCGGCGTACGCGAGTCGCCGGTGCTGGAAGCGTTGCTGCCGCGGACGGGGGTGGAGAAGGCGTTCTTCGTGGCGCTGTCGCTCTCGGCGGGTGTGTGCGAGGAGCTGGTCTTCCGGGGATTCCTGATCGGGGCGCTGGAGGTGGCGGCGTCGTCGAAGTGGCTGGCGGTCGCGCTCTCCGCGGGTGTGTTCGGCATGGTCCACGCGTACCAGAGGGTGGCAGGGATCGTGCGCGCGGGGCTGCTCGGGCTGGTGCTGACGGTCCCGGTGCTCGCGACGGGGAGTCTGGTCCCGTCGATGCTGGCGCACTTCATCTACGATGTGGTGGCCGGCCTCTGGCTGGCCGGCTGGCTGATGCGGCGATAGCCGCCGTGCCGGGCGGGTTGCGTGGGCCGGGCGTGGCGGGCGGGTCCGGCGTGTCAGGGGCAGAGGGCGGGGCGCGGCGGGCAGGGGCGCAGGCGATCGGGGCGCCCGTGATCAGAGCGCCCGTGATCGGGGCGCCGGCGGTCGAGGCCGGCTCACGGCGGCTGTCCGCCGCGCGGATCGAGGCCGCGGAGCGAAGAGCGGCGCCGGAGCGATTCCGGGCTCGGTCGGCCGGTCCCCTGGAGGTCGGGGTCCTCGTCGGGCGCGAAGCTCTTGGGTTCGGCCGGCCGGTGGAGGTGGCGGGCGGAGCGGCGGCCCGAGTTCTGGGGCGGCTGCTTCCCCTTGCCACGCGATCTGGCCTGGCGCGGTCCGCCGCGGGCGCCGCTGATCAGCTGCTCCTTTGCGGAACCCGATGCGGGCGACTCGGCGCCGACGTCCTCGGGCTTGCGGTAGGGGTCGTACGGTCCCGGCATCGCGCTACCGCCTCAGGGAAATGGGTTGGGTGGTGCGGAGCGTGAGCGCGGTACCCGCGGGGAGCTCGGCCTCGACGTCGCCGATGCCGAGGGAGATGATCGTGCCCGCGCCCGCGCCGAGCGCGCCGCCGATGAGGATGTCACGCAGGTCGCCGCCGATGATGGCGCCGAGCGCAGCGCCGACGACCGCGCCGGTCACGGCGCCGGAGACCGCGGCGTCGCCGTCGCGCCGGAGCCTTACGTCGGTGTCGACGACCTCGGCCTCGAACGGGTAGCTGCGACCCTGGAACGTGATGCGCTCGAAGTCGACGCGAATCGCCGCCTGGTCGCCGAGGTGGTCGGAGTCGTCCAGGCCGGTCACGACGCCGTGAATGAGCGCTCCCTCGGGGACGACGGTCTGGCCGTTCTGCGCGACGAGCGGGCGAGTCACGGTCGCGGTGAAGCGATCGCCGACGCGGTTCCGTTCGGTGCCGATCGGCTGGTTCAGCTCGGCGCGGAGCAGCGTGCCCGCGGGGATCGCGTCCGCGGTCGGCGGCGGAGCGGGCTGGGCGCCGGTCGGCGGGCCGCTCTGGACCTCGACGCTCCGGCACGCGCCCAGGACGAGCGGGAGGACGAGGGCGGTCTTCAGACAACGGATCATAAGACGATCTCCTCGGCTCCGGTCTTCGAGACGACGGCGCGCGACGCCGTCGCGCGAGGGGAGAGGTTGCAAGGCGCGGGCCGGGCCCGGAGGCGTTCCCGGCGTTCGATATCGCACGTTCCACCCTGCGGACAGGAGACGGACAATGCGGAAAAACCCGGCGATTCAGTCTCTCTTGCTCGCCGCCCTGTTGACCGCGGCAGGCGGTTGTGCGCGCAATGTCGGAGTGGAGAGCGAGCCCGGCCCGGCGTACGCCGTCGAGATCGCCAACCCGATGCCTCACCCGATGATCGTCTCGTACGACGACGGGACCGGCGTGCGGCTGCTCGGCACGGTGCCGCCGCAGGGCAGCGCCAGGTTCGTGATCACTCGCCCCGCGAGCCGTGAGATCTCGATTACGGCGACCGATGAAGGACGTACGCACACGGTGAATCGGAACGTCGTGCTCGCGACGGTCGGCGTGACGGAGGTCTCGCTCGGATCGTAACTAAATGTCCTGTCGCAATTTACGCAGTGGGAAACGGGACCCCTCCTCTCCCCGGCGGGTACCACCCGGGGTACGGGGTTCGTACGGCCACCGGCCGTGCGCGCTCCGGTCCGCGCGAGGCGCGGGCGACCGGAAGTGACACCTCGAAGAGGAGGGGAATGAACGCGATGGAGCGTTTCGTCGAAGAGGTCCGGCGGCGGGCGACGTCGTCGGTGGAGTGGTTCCGTTCGGAGGTCTGGGGGCGGTCCGTGGAGTTCGGTCGGCGGTGGGTGCCGGCCATTCGTGAGCGGGTCGCGCGTGCGCGGCGGCCGGCGATCGCGGTGGGTCTCGGCGTGGCGCTGATCGTTCCGGGCGCGGCGATGATGCTGCGCGGCGAGCCGGCGTCGGTGGAGGCGACGGACGCGGCGATGGGCGAGCTGGCGGGCACGCCGCTGGCGACGCGGCTCGAGGCCGCGAAGGCGTCCGAGGGCGCGGTGACGGCGGCGTGGCGCGCGAAGGCGATGGAGCGCGTGCTGGAGCCGGTGGCCGACCGATTCGCTAGGGAGTACGGGATCTCGCGTGAGCTGGCGCGAGAGATCACGGCGGCGGCGCAGGAGTTCGGGATCGAGCCGCGCGTGGCGTTCGGGCTGGTGCGGACGGAGTCGAGCTTCCGCCGGACGGCGGTCTCGCACGCGGGTGCGGTCGGGTACACGCAGCTCCTGCCGTCGACGGCCCGGTGGATCGAGCCGGGGACGACGCGTGCGGATCTGTTCGACACGCGGACGAATCTGCGCGTCGGCTTCAAGTACCTGAGCTACCTGATCGACAAGTACGACGGCAACCTGCGGCTGGCGTTGACGGCGTACAACCGGGGTCCGGGCACGGTGGACCGGCTGCTGCGGCAGGGCCGCAACCCGGAGAACGGGTACGCGCGCAAGGTACTGAGGGGCTGATCGACCGGCCCCGAGCGCACGCACCGCGGGCCCGGAACGGGCGTACCGCGGGCACAGAGCGCGCCCGGTCCGTGTGGCCGGGGTCGCGGGTGAGTACAACGAGGAGGGCGGCACCGGCTTCGCCGGCGCCGCCCTCTCGCATCCTCGCGGGTCCGGGATCCCCGGATCGGGCTCGCGACGGCGGGGTCAGGAGCTCGCGGTCACGATCCTGCCGTTGCGGACGACCCCGACGGCGACGTCCTTCCCGGCGACGTCGCCGTTCTCGTCGAAGCTGATCGTGCCGGACACGCCCTCGAACGCCGGAGTGCTGGCCCCGACGCCGGCGAGGTAGTCGCGGATCGCGCGGCGGACGACCGCGGACTCACGAGCGGAGGGGTTGCCGCTCAGGTCGCGCACCCCCGGCACCTCGCGCATCGCACGGGCGAGGAGGTGAACGGCGTCGTAGGCCATGGCGCTGCGGTGGTCCGGCAGCTCGCCGTACTTCTCGACGTATGCGTTGACGAAGCGCTGCGCCTCCTCGGTGGGCCGGTCTGGGAGGAACGCGGAGGTGATGTAGACGCCCTCGGCGAGCGCGCCCATGTCGCGCAGGCCGGTCAGGCCGTCCGGGCCGAGGACGGGACCCCGGTAGCCGAGGCGGCGCGCCGCGCGGATGATCGCGAGCGCCTGCTCTGCCTGCCCCGCGATCACGAGGGCGTCCATGCGGTTGCGGATCGCGCGCTCGATGAACGGGTCGACCCCGAGCGAGTCGAGGAGCTGGGGGAGGAACGGGTCGCGAGAGATGATCGTCCCGCCGGCGCGCTCGAACGACTGCGCGAATACGTCGACCACGCCGCGACCATAGGCGTCGTTGGAGTAGAGGACTGCAGCGCGCGTGCGGCCGAGGCGGCGGTAGATCCAATCCGCGAGCGCCGGCGCGTGCTGCAGGTCGGTCGGGCAGACGCGGAACGTCCACGGCCCGGCCTCCGAGATATCCGGGCTGCTCGAGGCAGGCGAGAGCTCGACCACGCCGCGGTCGTCTTCGTTGTAGATGCGCGCGGCCGCGCGGGTAGCGAAGGAGTTCATGTGCCCGACCACGGCGACGATGCGCGGGTCGTCCCGCAGCTCCGTCGCCACCGCGATCGCCTTCTGGTCGTTCGCCTCGTCGTCCTTGACGACCAGGGCGAGCGGGCGGCCGTTGATCCCGCCCGCGCGGTTGATCTCCTCGACCGCCATCTCGGCGCCGAGGCGCATCGAGCGGCCGCCCGCCTGGTTGACCGGCCCGGCCAGGCCGATGTGGATCGGTTGGTCGGCGCCGCCGGCGCCGCACGCGGCGAGTGCGGCGAAAGCGAACGGCGCGGCGGCGCTGCGGAGCTTGCGCACGAGGTTCATGGCGTCTCCGATGAGAGGGTCCGTCGGCCACCGAGGTGGCGTTCGAAGAGCTCCAGGATGCGGCGATACTCGTCCGTCCAGGAGCTGGGTTCGACGAAGCCGTGGTCCTCGACCGGGTAGACGGCCATCTCCCAGTCGGTCTTCCCGAGCTCGATCAGCCGCTGCGCCAGTCGGACCACGTCGGAGAAGTGGACGTTGGTGTCGACCATGCCGTGGGCGATCAGGAGCGGGTCCTGGAGCCCCTCGGCGAAGTAGATCGGCGACGAGCGGCGGTAGGCCTCCTCGTCGTCCTGCGGCAGGTTCAGGATGCGGCTCGTGTACCAGTGGTTGTAGTGCGCCCAATCGGTCACGGCGCGGAGTGCGGCGCCGGCGCCGAAGCTCTCGGGCGCGGTGAAGAGGGCCATCAGCGTGATGAACCCGCCGTAGGACCCGCCGTAGATCCCGATCCGCTCGAAGCCTTCGATCCCCTCGTTCTCGACGAGCCAGCGCGCGCCGTCGATCTGGTCGGTCAGGTCCTTGCCGCCCATGTGACGGTAGATGGCGGTGCGCCAGTCGCGGCCGTAGCCGGCCGAGCCGCGGTAGTCGATGTCGAGGACGGTGTAGCCCCGGGCCGCGAGGATGTGGTGGAACATGTACTCGCGGTAGTAGGTCGACCACCCCTTGTGCACGTTGTGCAGGTAGCCGGCGCCGTGGACGAAGATGACGGCCGCGCCGTTGGGCCGGGCGCCCAGGTCGCGCGGACGGTAGATCCGCGCGGGGACCATGGCGCCGTCGCGGGCGGGGAAGCGGATGATCTCCGGATCGATCCAGGAGAACGAGCTCCACTCCTCGGTCGGCGAGGTCGTGATGCGCCGCATTGCCGCGCCGGCCTTGTTGTCCATGATGAACAACTCGGGCGGGCGGTTGGAGTACGAGTGCACGACGGCGAGGCGCGAGGCATCGGGCGCCGGCGTCGCCTCGTGCTGCCCCGGCTCGGTCGTGATGCGGACCTTGCGGGAGCCGTCGAAGCTCATGTGATAGACGTGCTGCTCGAAGGGCGAGACCTCGCTGGTGTGGAGGATGAACCCCTTCTCATCGGGCGAGACCTCGACGTTCGTGACCTCCCACTCGCCGCGGGTGAGCTGGCGCATCCCCGAGCCGTCGGCGGCGACGGTGTAGAGGTGGTTGTAGCCGTCGCGCTCGCTGGTGAACCAGACGGTCCAGCCGTCGGGGACCCAGCCGATGCAGCCGACGGCGCACGGCCCGCCGATCCAGGCGTCGTCGCGGTCGGAGTCGACGAGGGTGAGCGCGCCGGTCGCGGCGTCGAGGACGTAGATCCAGCGGTCCTTGTAGTCGTAGCTCACGGCGACGATCAGACCGCGGCTGCCGTCGCGGTTCCAGCCGAGGAAGTTGGCGACGGCGAGCTTGTCGCGATACTTGCGCGCGGTGTCGGCGCGGACGGCGGCCGGGACCAGGTCGAGCCAGGTCGCCTTGCCGGTGGCGAGCTCGACGAGGGCCATGCGGCCTTCGCTCTGGACGTCGCCGACCTTGGACCGGACGTTGAGCGGCTCGGTGTAGCCGGAGTGGGTGACCCAGTCGGGGACCATGGTCTGGCGCGCGTCGCGGGCCTGCTTGCCGACCCGGAGGATCGCGTAGCGGCCGGCGCGTTCGACGGCGATCCCCATGACGTTCTCGTCCGAGGCGATGTGGATCGGCTGCGGCCGGGCTGCCTCACGGGCCTTCTGCCGCTCCTCGCGCCGCTCGCGCGCCTCGGCCTCGCGGGCGATGTGCTCGAACAGCTCCTTCTGCTGCGCCTCGAGGAACGCGCGCTGACCTTCGGCCTCGCGTTCCCGGCGCGGCTGACCCTTGCGGACGTCGGTGAGCTGCTGGAGCGATCCGTCGGCGAGGTTGAGGCGGAAGAGGTTGTCGCCCTGGACGAAGTAGACGCTGCGGCCGTCGCCGGAGAAGACGGGGCTCGACTCGCGGTCGCGGGTGTCGGTCAGCCGGCGGACGGCGAGCGAGCGGCGGTCGACGAGGAAGAGGTCGCCGTCGTAGGCGACGACGCGCCAGCGCTTGTCGGGCGAGACGTCGCCCGGCGCGAGGAGCGGCCCGACGGAGTCCGCGGCCTCGTCCGAGAGGCGCTCGGGCGCGCCGCCGCGCGACGAGACGCGGTACAGCCCGCGCTCCTCGTGCCACGGCTGCCCGCCGGGCTTCCAGCGGAAGTAGATCCAGCGGCCGTCGTCGGTCCAGCGGATCATGCTCGGCGCCTCGCCGACGTGCTCGGGGCCGCGCATGATGTTGGCGACGGTGAGCTCGAAGGAGGATGCCGGCTCCTGCGCGAGTGCGGCCTGCGCCCGGACGGAGGCGGGGGCGACCAAGCCGAGGACCGCGAGGGAAGCCGTCGTGACACGCAACGTTGCCTTCATCGGGCTGACTCCTTCAGGGAACGTATCGGGGGGAGGATCCGGAAGTTAGGGGCCGGTCGGCAGAAATTCAAGAAATAGGGGTGTTCGCGTGAAACTGACCTTTCTCGGCGCCGCCGGCACGGTGACCGGCTCGCGCTACCTGCTCGAATTCGGCGCACGTCGGCTCCTCGTCGACTGCGGGCTGTTCCAGGGTTTGAAGGAGCTGCGCCTGCGCAACCGCGAGCCGTTCCCGGTCCCGCCCGCGGAGCTGGAGGCGGTGGTCCTAACGCACGCGCACCTCGACCACACCGGCTACCTGCCGGTCCTGGTCCGCGACGGGTTCCGCGGGCCGGTCCACTGCACCGCCGCGACCGCCGACCTGTGCGGGATCCTGCTCCCGGATGCGGGACAGATCGAGGAGGAGACGGCGGAGCGCGCCAACCGGCACGGGTATACGAAGCACAGGCCGGCGCTCCCGCTCTTCACGCGGGAGGACGCCGTTCGCGCGCTGGAGCGGTTCGCGCCGGCGCCGTTCGATCGGGAGGTCGCGCTGGGCGGCGACGTCGCCGTGCGGTTCCGGCACGCGGGGCACATCCCGGGCGCCGCGAGCGTGGTGCTGACGGCCGGGGACGCGACGGTCGTGTTCAGCGGTGACCTCGGCCGGCCGCGCGACCCGATCCTCGACCCGCCGGCGCGGATCGCGGAGGCCGATTATCTGGTCGTCGAATCGACGTACGGCGATCGCAGGCACGACCCGACGGACCCACGAGAGGCGTTGGCCGAGGTCGTGAACCGGACCGTCGCGCGCGGCGGGTCGGTCGTCATCCCTTCCTTCGCGGTGGGGCGTACGCAGACGGTGCTCTACCACCTGGCCGCGTTGCGCGCCCGCGGCGAGATCCCGCGCCTGCCGATCTTCGTGGACAGCCCCATGGCGCAGGACGCGACCCGGATCCTCCTCGCCCACCCCGAGACGCACCGGCTGACGGAGCGCGACTGCGTCGCCGTGCACTCGCAGGTGCGGTTCGCGAACACCGTCGAGGAATCGAAGGCGATCAACCGGATCGACGAGCCGATGATCGTCATCTCGGCGAGCGGGATGGCCACCGGCGGGCGCGTCCTCTTCCACCTCGCCCGGCTCGCGCCGGATCCGAGGAACACGGTCGTGTTCGTCGGGCATCAGGCCGCGGGGACGCGCGGCGCGAAGATGCTCGAGGGCGCGGAGACGATCCGCATCCACGGCGAGGACGTGCCGGTGCGCGCGGAGGTCGTCGCGATCCACGGGCTCTCGGCGCACGCGGACGCGGACGAGATCATGGACTGGCTGCGTGGGTTCGAGCGCCCGCCGCTCGCGACGTACGTCACGCACGGCGAGCCCGCGGCCGCGGTCGCCCTGCGCGACCGGATCGAGCGGGAGCTGGGGTGGCGCGCCCACGCGCCCGCGCACGGGGAGAGCGTGGTGCTGCGGTAGCGGCCCGTCAGTCCCCGAACGATATACCCAAGTCGCGCGCCGTCTGGACCGTGTCGGAATCGACGGGGACGCGCTTGATCTCGCGCACGGCCTCCTCGAGCGGGACCGCGCGGATGTCGGGCGGATCGAGCGCGACCATGGTGCCGAAGTGACCCTCGGCGACGCAACGGACGGCGGCGGCGCCGAAGCGGAGCGCGATCAGGCGGTCGTAGGCGGTGGGCGAGCCGCCGCGCTGGAGGTGGCCGAGGACGAGGGAGCGGGTCTCGCGGCCGGTCCGCTCGGCGATCTGGCGGGCGAGGCGTTCGGCGATCCCGCCGAGGCGGGCGGCGCGGCCCGGCCCGGCGGACTCGACGTAGACCTGCTCACCGCCGAGCGGCGCGGCGCCTTCCGCGGCGACGACGATCGCGAAGCGCGGGCCGCCCGGCGCATAACGTTCCTCGATCTTCTCGCAGACCTTGTCCAGGTCGTAGGGGATCTCGGGGATCAGGATCACATCGGCCGTGGCGCTGACGCCCGAGTGGAGCGCGATCCAGCCGGTGTGGCGCCCCATGACCTCGACGACCATGACGCGCTCGTGGCTCTCCGCGGTCGAATGGAGCTTGTCGATCGCGTCCGTCGCCGTCTGGACCGCGGTCTCGAAGCCGAAGGTCACCTGCGTCGCGGCCAGGTCGTTGTCGATCGTCTTGGGGACGCCGACGACGGGGAGCCCCTTCCTGGCGAATTCGTTGGCGATGCGGAGCGAGCCGTCGCCGCCGATCGCGATGAGCGCGTCGAGCTCGAGGCGACGGAACGCCTCGAGGACCTCGTCGGAGCGGTCGACGGTGATGACCGAGCCGTCCGGCTGGTGCATCGGGAACTCGAACGGGTTGCCCCGGTTCGTCGTGCCGAGGATCGTGCCGCCGAGGTGCGTGATGCCGCGGACGGAGTTGCGGTCGAGCCGCACGACGCCCTCGTCGCCGAGCAGCCCATCGTAACCCTTCCGGATGCCGTAGACCTCCCACCCCTGATTCAGGGCCGAGAGGACGGCGGCGCGGATGACGGCATTGAGGCCGGGGGCGTCGCCGCCCCCGGTGTTGATCGCGATACGACGGATCCTTGGACGCATCGAACCTCGGTGCCGCGCGCGGGCGGCGGGTCTATTTCAACTTTTCCCGGATCTCCTCCCACGTGGGGTGGCGTCCGGTCCGTTTCTTCGAGTAGATCAACTCGCCATCCCGGGAGACCTCGAAGACGCCGCCGCTCGAGCGGATCAGCTCGACCTCGGCGTGCGGGAACGCCTCCCTGATCCTGGCCTCCAAACTGGAGGCGCGCGCTTCGTACCCTCAGGACGTGCAGAATTCGATCGTGATGCGCATGGCTTGCCTCCTCCGGTCTGTCACCGCCGGGTGTGGTTGGGAAGATAAGGGGGTTGGGGCGGGCGGGGTAGCGAGGGCGGGTGGTGTGAGGGGCGGCGGCGCGAGAGTACGTCGCGCGAGGGCCGACGGCGTCAGGCCAGGCGGCGGTCCCGACTTCGCGCCGCGCGATCCGGACGCGGGCGTCCGCCGGCCGATGCGGACGCGGGTGTCCGCCGCCCGACCCGGCCGCGGGCGTCCGCCACCCGATCGCGTTACCGATCCGCTAGTGACCCGATCCGCACCTGGAGGATCACGGCGACGTGCTCGTCGGTGTCGGGGTCGCGGTAGGAGGCGAGGATGCGGCCGTCGTGGGCGGTGTGGTACGCGAAATACGGCCGATCGACGATGGTTCGGTGCTCGAGTCGACCGTCCGGCGAGTAGACGTCCCAGACCGAGTCGCCCTTGTAGTAACGCGTGATGACGTTCAGGAGGCGGCCGTCGGGGAGGACGAACACACCCGTCGTGCGGTCGTGCCACCACTGGAATTCCCGTGCTTCGGGATGGATCTCGGGCCTGGGGACGTAGATCTCTTCTTCCCGCAGCTCGGGGAGTATCTTCACGTCCTCGGCGATGGCGACCGGGTCCGCCGTGGCGCCGGGCGGGAAGCGCACGATCCGGAGCGGCGCGCCGTAGGAGAAAATCATTCCGCCTTCGGTGTCGCGTAGGAGCGCGCCGCCGGCCGCCTGGATCTTCGGGTAGTCGGAACGGAGGTACGGCGAGGGCTCGCCGTACGACGCGATGTGTTTGCCGTCCGGCGAATAGACGTGCACCTGCCGCGGGTCGGTGAGCCGCCCGCCCGAGAGCCAGACCCTGCCCTGCGGGTCGATGGCCAGGCTCTTCGGGTTGGAGACCACGCCCGGGATGCGCGTGGTGCCGTCGGGCCTGCCGTCGCGGTCGAAGTAGAGGACGGCCGAGGCGCTGATGTCGTAGACCGCGAAGCCGCCGTCCGGGCGCGGGGCGAGGCGCGTCGGCGTGGTGACCTCGCCCGGGCCGCGGCCGGTCCGGGCGAAGATCGAGAACTGCCCTGCCTCCGGGCTCCAGGCGTGGAGAACGCCACTCACATCGTCCGCGACGATGACGCGTCCGTCCTCGATCTGGAGCATGTCGAAGATCGAGCCGAACGGCTCGGCCGGCGAGCCGCGCGTCGCGGCGATTTCCCGCACGGCGATCCCCTGTCCGCGGCCCTCCGCGGGGACCTCCAGGAGCAAGGCGAGCACCAGGAGGGATGTGAGCGCGCGCAACGCTTTCCTCCTTGCAGCGCGTGCGTACGTCGGCGTCGTCCCGCTAAAACTATAAGATCAGTAGAAGGCGGGCAATGATCCCGGCTACAGCTCCTCCCAGGTCTTCTCGAACAGCTTCTCGTAGACCTTGCTCTCGATGAGGACGTCGACGAGCTCGTGGTCGAGCATGCCTTCCCTGGCTTCGGCGACGAGGATGTCGAGGGCGTGGTCGACGGGGACGGCGCGCTTGTATGGGCGGTCGGCGGCGGTGAGCGCGTCGAAGATGTCGGCGATGGTCATGATGCGGGTCTGGGGCGGGATCTGGTCGCCCCGGACGCCGCGCGGGTAGCCGCGGCCGTCGAGCTTCTCGTGGTGGCCGTAGGCGATCTCGGCGACGTTGCGCAGATCCGCGGTCCAGGGGATCTGGACGAGGAAGTTGTAGGTGCGCTCGACGTGCGACTCGATCTCGCGGCGCTCGCGCTCGTCGAGGCTCCCCTTGGGGATGGAGAGGTAGCGCAGCTCTTCGTCCTCGAGGTAGGGCGCGGGCCGGCCGTCGAGGCCGGTGTAGGTGCGGCGCGCGATGTCGTCGAGGATCTCGGCGGACTTTTCGGGGAGGACGGTCGGCTCGTTGGCGCGGCGCACGGCGGTGCGGAACCGCTCGAGCTCGTCGATGCGGCGGCGGAACTCCTCCTCGAGCGCGCGGACGGTGGGCCGGGCCGCGTCGGCGCCGTGGCGTTCGACGAGTTCGGCGCGGGCGCGGAAGTAGTCGGCCTCGAGGGTGCGGCGGATGAGGTCGAATCGGGCCTCGACGCGTTCCTGGAGCGTGGGCGGCAGCTTCTTGGCCTTGACGAGGACCTCCTCGCGGACGCCGACCTTGCCGAAGTCGTGGAGGAGCGCGGCGTAGCGGAGCTCGCGCATCTGCTCGCGGGAGAACTCGAGTCCGGCGTATCGGCCGCGGGAGACGCGGCCGACGACCTCGGCCATGTCGCAGGTCAGGGTCGCGACGCGGACGCTGTGCCCGGCGGTGGTCGGGTCTCGTTGGTCGATGGCGGTGACGGCGGCCTTGACGAAGCTCTCGAAGATGTTCTCGATCTCGCGGTGAAGCCGGGAGTTCTCGATCGAGACGGCGGCCTGACCGGCGAGGGAGCGGACGAGTCGCAGGTCGCGGTCGGTGTAGGGGATCACCCAGCGATCCGCGGCGGCGTCATCGGTGATGCGGGCGGCCGGATCGCGCTTCCGGTTGAGGAGCTGGAGCACGCCGACGACGACGTCGCGGTGGTCGATCATGGGGACGACGAGCATCGAGCGGGTGCGGTAGCCGTAGCGCTCGTCGAAGGTACGGTAGAAGGTGTACGGCGCGTCGTCGGGGATCGTGTAGACGTCCTCGATCAGGAGCGCCTGGCCGGTGACGGTGACGTAGCCGGCCAGGCTGGATGCGTCGGCCGGGATCGTGTGGCGCGCGAACGGGACTTCGGGGAGCGTGTCGTTGCGCGCGACGGCGAAGCGGAGTCGCGGCCCGTCGTCGCCGTGCTCGATCAGGAAGAGGCTCGCGGCGTCGCTCGAGGTGAGGCGCTGGGCCTGGAGCACGATGCCGTCGAGGAGCCGATCGGGGTCCCGCTCGGTCATGAGCGACATACCGATGCGGGTCAGTTCGTCGAGTTCGTTGCAGGTGCGGCTGAGTTCGCGATCGGCGCGGACGGCGGCGAGGCGAGCCGCGGCGTGCTGGAACGCGGCGCGCAGGATGCGGAGCGTACGCTCGGCGCTGGAGCCCTCGGGGAGGACGAGGAGCGGGCGTTCGGCGTCGGCGGCGATGCGCTCGGCGTCCTCGTCGAGGGCGACGACGGCGACCCACGGCGGAGCGGCGCGGAGCGCTTCGCTCAGCGCGGCGTGGGCGGTCCCGTTCGCACGGAGCAACACGGCGCAGGGCGCCTCGGGCGCGGCGGCGAGCGTGTCGGGCGCGATGTCGCGGAACGGCCGGCACTCGACGGTCTCGGCCTCGAGCGCGCTGCGGATCGGGTCGATGGCGAACGTGTCGGCGTGGTAGACCACGGCGCGTGGGCGGTCCGTCGCGTGGACGCGCGCGGCGTCGATCGGCCGGGCGTCGGTCCAATCCATCGTCTTCACGGTTCCCCTCCGATCGCGATCTCCTCGCCCTCGCATGCGACGGCGAGCTCGAGTGGCGAGCGGCGGCGGGCGGCGTCGTCCCGGAGCTCGTCGAGGATGCGGTCGAGCTCGTCGTCGGAGCGATCGGGCGCGTGGTGGAAGAAGGCGAGGCGCCTGACGCCGGCGGCTTCGGCGAGTTCGACGGCCTGGCGGAAGGTGCTATGCCCCCAGCCGACGCGTCGCGGATACTCGGCGTCGGTGAACATGGCGTCGTGGAAGAGGAGGTCGACGTCGCCGAGGAACTCGACGAGCCGCTCGTACGCACCCGGGTCGACCGGGTAGGTCGCGCCGACGAGCTCGTTGTCGGGGACGTAGGCAAGCGAGACGTCGCCGGCGTCGACGCGGAAGCCGAGGGTGTGACCCGGGTGGCGGACGCGGATCGAGGACACCCGGACGCCGGGCCCAGCCCACGCAGTGCCGTCGATGTGCGCGAACTCGATGGCGGCCGAGATCGCCTCGTAGGGGACCGGGAAGTAGGTAGGCGTCATGAGCCCCCTGACGATCGGCTCGATGTCGATCCCGTCCTGCCGGGCGCCGTGGATGCGGATGCTGGTGTTGGCGTCGTAGAGGGGCGCGAAGAACGGGAGCCCCTGGATGTGGTCCCAGTGGAAGTGGGACAGGAAGATGTCGGCGCGGACGGGTCTGCCGGCCGCGGCGAGGCGACGGCCGAGCTCGCGGATCCCGGTGCCCGCGTCGAAGATCAGGCAATCGCCGGCGGCGGTGCGCACCTCGATGCAGGGCGTGTTGCCGCCGAAGCCGGTGGTCGCGGGGCCGGGGCTCGGGATGGAGCCGCGCGTGCCCCAGCAGGTGCACCGGATCAGCGGCCTCGAGCCGGCGGTGGCGTCGCGCCGATCTGCGGCTGCGCTGTGTGGCAGTCGTTGTTGGATCTCGGGCGACATCGGCGTCGAGGCGCTGGTCGGCCCCGTAACTTCGCGGCGGACAAGGGTGGACTCGGCCAGCGAGGTCAAGTATGGTGCGAACGTCGGGGCGGGTGCAAGTGTCGTGCTGCGTTGCCGCGCCGTCGGCGGGGCTGGCAAGTTGGGGCGGTTGGGGGGTAGGATGAGGCGCGGCGCGTCCGAGTGGCGCGTCGGTTGGGGAGCGGCGGCGAGTCGAGGGCTCGTGTGCCGACAGAGCGGCGGCGCGTCCGCGGGCGCGTCGCGCGGATGGTGCGAAAGGAACCGATCGCGTCCGGCCCGGGGACCGGGCGGGCGCGTGGAAGGAGGCGAGGATGGTGACCGAACGTGATGTGAAGAAGGCGCTCCGGAAGGTGAAGGACCCGGAGATCAACCTGGACCTGGTCGTCCTGGGGCTGATCTACGACATCGACATCCAGGACTCGCACGTCCACGTGACGATGTCGCTGACCTCGCCGATGTGCCCGGTCGCGCCGCAGATCGTGGAGGAGGCGCGCGCGGCGGTGCTCGCCGTCGAGGGCGTCGAGAGCGCCGACGTCGAGCTGACGTTCGAGCCGCTGTGGACGCCGGAGCGGATCGATCCGATCATCCGGGCGTCGCTGGGGCTCTGACCGCCGAGCGGACCGGCGAGATGGAGGCCCGGATCAACGGCGTGCGCCTGAGCTGGCGGGATCGGGGGCAGGGCGAGCCGGTGCTGCTGCTGCACCCGTTCCCGTTCCACGGCGGCATCTGGGACGGGCAGCTGGAGCGGCTGTCCGGGCGGATGCGGCTGATCGCGCCGGACATGCGCGGCTTCGGCGGCTCGGAGGCGGACCCGGGCGACGGCCCGCTCACGATGGAGCAGCACGCCGACGACGCGGCGGCGCTGCTCGATCATCTGGGGATCGAGGCGGCGACCGTGTGCGGCGTGTCGATGGGCGGGTACGTCGCCTTCGCGCTGTGGCGCCGTCACCCCGCGCGGGTACGAGCGCTGGTGCTGTGCGACACGCGGGCGACGGCGGACACGGAGGCGGCGCGACGGGCGCGGGCGCAGCTCGCGATCCGCGTGAGGCGCGAGGGCTCGAAGGCCGCGGTCGATGCGATGCTCCCGAACCTGATCTCGGCGACGACGCGGCGGGCGCGTCCGGAGGTGGAGGGGCGGCTGCGGGCGATCGCCGAGTCGATCGAGGCGGAGACGATCGTGCGCGCGCTCGAGGGGCTCGCGGGTCGGCCGGACTCGACCGGGCTGCTCCCGACGATCACCGTCCCGACGCTTGTCCTGCACGGTGCCGAGGACGCGACTGTCCCGGTCGACGAGGCGCGCGCGATGGCCGGCCGGATCCCGGGCGCGCGGCTGCGCGTCGTCGATGGCGCGGGTCACCTCCCGATGGTCGAGACGCCGGAGGCGTTCGACGCCGAACTCGGTCGGTTCATCGAGTCGTTGGCAGGATGATCTGACCGCGCACCTGTTGGACGATCGGCCCGGGGTTGGTTGCCCCGGCCGGAGCCGCGTCTGCCGGGACTACGAGCGTGACAGCGTTCACGAGGAGTTGGCCGCGTGGGTTGCCGGCGTGGTCGCGCAGGGTGACGAGCGCCTCCGCGGGCGGGAGCGACGGCGGCGCGGAGCAGTCCTTCGCGATGCGGGCGGCGACGGAATCGGCGAGCGGGCGCAGGTCGGCCGTGAGCCGGCGTCCGTCGGGCGGCGCGTGGACGACGATACGCGCCGTGCGCGGCTCGAGGGTGACGGCGACTCCGGCGCGCTCACGCGTCACCGGCTCGAGGTTGGTATCGTCCTCCGGGTCGACCACCGCGATCATGCCGGGGCACGTCGGCCGCTGCGGCCCCGGGCGCGGCCGTCCCATCGGACCCTCCAACGACACTTCCACCGGGTAGAGCGAACCTCCCACGATCCCATGCACGGCGACGGTGTCGGATCGCATGGCCAAGACGAGGAACGCGGCGCCGTCCGGCCTCGCCGCGGGCCCTCGCGAGAAGCCGAGGGAGTCGGCGACGGTGAACCGGGCGAGATAGTCGTCGGCCGGAGCGTACCCCACGATCTCCCGCACCGCGTCCGGGCCGAAGTGGGCGGCCAGGAACGCGGCGGTCTCGTTGATCGTCTCGTAGAGCTCGGCGGGCACGGGGCGCGGCGTCGCGGGACCCGGCACGGTGCCGGCCGGCACGCCGGCGGCCTCCCGGGCGCGCTCGACGGCGTCGGCCAGGCGCGCCTGCTGGCTGTGCCGGGCGACGGCGGCGGCGCTCCACGGGCCGACGGCGGAGAGGAATGCGGCCAGGGCGAGGACGACGGGCACGGCGGTCCAGGGGACCGGCGCGCCGCCGGGCGGCGTGGTGGCATCGCCCGTGCGGTCGCCGGCTCCGTCCCCGGCGTTGCCCGCGTCGCCGGCACCGTCCGTGGCGTCGATCCCCCAACGGCCCGACAGCCGCGTCGTCCCGGCGGCCGCGAGAACGGCAAGCGTGGCGAACGCGGCCACCCGCGCGAAGCGGAACTCGGTCCACCCGTACTGATCGATCCGCACGGCCACGGCCCAGATCCCCAGGCCGAGCATGGGGAGGAGCGCGGGCGGCAGCCAGCGGATCAGGCGGGCGAAGGCGGGCCGGATCGGCTCGACGAGGAACGCGAGCAGGAGCCAGAGCGCGGCGGCGCCGGCGACCAGCGGCGAGAGCAGGTTCTTCGGCACCTCGCCCGTGACGCCGACGCGGACGGCGTAGGCGTACAGGATCGCCGTGTACCCGACCACGAGGGGCGCGGCGAGGAACGTGGCGGCCAGGCGGGCGAAGCGGCGGACGCCGTCGGCGCGGGGCGCGGTCGGCCCGATCAATGCCTCCGTGCCGCCGACCACGATCCACGGGACCAGGGCGAAGAAGGTCCACCCCGCCAGGTGTGCGTACACGTCGTTGTCGATGTCCAGCTCGAAGAGCCGCCCGATGGCGAAGATGGCGAACGCGACGCCGGCGAAGAGCGCGGCGCCGTAGGCGGTGGCGGCCGCGGCCCGGAGCAGCAGCCGCGCGTGGATCCACCAGCTCCGGTCGCGGTCCGACCCGAGCGGGGTCGCGGCGAACGGCAGGAGCGCGGACGCGACGAGGAGCAGGCCGAGCCGCCAGCCAGAGGCGGTGTGCTCGGGGTCGAAGGCGCCGAATGCGAACGCGCCCGCCAGGGCGACCGCCGCGAGGGAGAGCGCCCAGCGCGCGCCGGCGCGCAGCACCCCCAGCGCGTGCAGGAGGGTGAAGGCGAACGCCGCCGGGACGGCTAGGCCGCAGGTGGCGAGTAGGCGGCCGGAGGTTTCGGTCCAGGCGTCCCGAGCGACGCCGACGGAGACCGTCGCGGCGGCCAGGAGCGCGAGCGTCGCTTCGACCGGCGCGGCGCGGAACGCCGCGCGGGCGTCACGGGCGAGGCGCAGGAGGTTGGATCGGAGCGAAGCCATTGGGGTTCACTCGCCGCGGTTCATTCGCCGGCGCTCGCGATCGGCTCTAGCTGGTTCTCTTCCGCTTCGGCGCCCTTCCCGTTCGAACGCGCGTCGCTGCGGTCCCGCGCCACGCGGGCGACCTCGATGACCCGGTCACCGCGGACGGGGGTGATGAGCTGCTTCCCCTGCGTCGCCCTGCCCTGCTGCGGGACATCCTTCGCCTTGACGCGCGTGGCGCGGCCGGTGCCGGTCAGGATCATGAGCTCGTCGCCGGCGACCAGTTCCTTGGCGGCGACGAGCGCGCCGGTCTGCGGCGTGACCTTGAGCGTGCTGGTGCCGATCCCGCCGCGCCGCTGGACCGGGTACTCGGCGATCGGCGTGCGCTTGGCGTACCCCTGCTCGGTGATGGTGCAGAGCGTCGCCTCGCGGCGGACGACGACCATGCCGACGACCTCGTCGCCATTGCGCAGCTTGATCCCTTTCACGCCCTGCGCGGCGCGGCCCATGGGCGGGACCTCGGACTCCGGGAAGCGGATCGCCTGCCCCTGCTTGGTGACCAGGACGACGTCGCCGGCGCCGTCCGATAGCTGGACGTCCAGGAGCCGGTCGCCCTTGCCGAGCTTGATCGCGAGGATCCCATTGGCCCGCGCGTTCGCGAACTGGTCGAGCGGCGTGCGCTTGACCGTGCCGCCCGAGGTCAGGAAGACGAGCGAGCGCTCGGCCGAGAAGTCGCTCACCGCGACCATCGCGGCGACGTCGTCGTCGCGCTCCATCCCGAGGAGCTGCCAGAGCGGCTTACCGCGGCTCGCGCGCCCGGCCTCGGGGACCTGATGCACCGGGAGCGCGTACGCCTGCCCGTCTTCGGTGAAGTAGAGGAGCGTGTCGTGCGTGCTGGCGATGAAGACGTGCTCGAGGAAGTCGTCCTCGTAGCGGTCCATCCCGGCGAGCGCGGTACCCCTCGAGACCTGGCGCCGGTAGAGCGAGATCGGCGTCCGCTTGACGTACCCCGCGTGGCTGACGGTCAGGACGACCTCCTCCTGGGCGACGAGGTCCTCGATCGAGAAGTCCTCGGCACCGCCCTCGAGGATCGTGGTGCGCCGCGCGTCGCCGTACTTCTCGACCAGCTCGTCGAGCTCGGAGAGGAGCAGCGCGAGCTGCTGCTTTTCGCTCCCCAGCAGCTTTTCGAGCTCCGCGATCTGCTTCTGCAGCTCCTTGAGCCGCTCGCGCAGCTCGCGCGTCTCCAGCGCCGTGAGGCGGGCGAGACGCATGTTGAGGATCGCGTCGGCCTGCGCTACGGAGAGCTCGAAGCGCTTGCGCAGCTTCGCGGCCGCGTCCTCGCGGTCCTTCGCCTTGCGGATGATCCCGATCACCGCGTCGATGTTGTCGACGGCGACGAGGAGCCCTTCGGTGATGTGCGCCTCGTGGCGCGCCTTCTCGAGGTCGTGCGTCGCGCGGCGGCGGATCACGTCCAGGCGGTGGTCGCGGTACCGCTCGAGCAGCTCCTTGAGGTTCAGCTCGCGCGGGACGCCGCCGTCGAGCGCGAGCATGATCGCGCCGAACGTCGCCTGCAGGTACGTCTGCTTGTAGAGCAGGTTGAGGACGGGCTTCGGCTTCGCGCCGCGCTTCAGCTCGATGACGATGCGAATCCCGTCGCGGTCGGACTCGTCGCGCAGGTCCGCGATGTCGTCCGTCTTGCGCGTGCGGACCAGGTCGGCGATCTGCTCGACGACGCGGGCCTTCGAGATGCCGTAGGGCAGCTCGGTGACGACGAGCTGCTCCTTCCCGCCTCGCTTCGCCTCCTTCTGCACGCGGGCGCGCATGACGATCCGGCCGCGGCCGGTGCGGTACGCGTCGCGGATCCCGTCGACGCCGAGGATGAACGCGCCGGTCGGGAAATCGGGCCCCGGGATGTGCTCGATCAGATCGTCGACGGTGCAATCGGGGTGCTGGACCAGGTGGCGCAGCGCCGCGGCGACCTCGCGCAGGTTGTGCGGCGGGATGTTCGTCGCCATCCCGACCGCGATCCCGGAGCTGCCGTTGACCAGCAGGTTCGGCAGCTTGGCCGGGAGGACCACCGGCTCCTTGCGCTGGGCGTCGAAGGTCTCGGTGAAGTCGACCGTGTCCTTCTCGATGTCGGCCAACAGCTCGGTGGCCGCCGGGGCGAGGCGCGCCTCGGTGTAGCGGTAGGCGGCCGCGCTGTCGCCGTCGATCGAGCCGAAGTTCCCCTGCCCGTCGATGAGCGGGTAGCGGAGCGAGAAGTCCTGCACCATCCGCACGAGCGAGTCGTAGACGGCCATGTCGCCGTGCGGGTGGTACTTCCCGAGCACCTCACCGACGACCGACGCGCTCTTCTTGTACGGCCGGTTCGGGGAGAGCCCCAGCTCGTGCATGGCGTAGAGGATGCGCCGGTGCACGGGCTTGAGCCCGTCGCGCA
>CALBZE010000059.1 GCA_937889645.1 uncultured bacterium | reverse complement strand
AAGGCGCCGCCACCCGCCCCAAAGGGGCCGGCCCCCGCCGGCCGCGCCAGCGGCCGGCCGCCTCCCGCGCGCGAAGCCGCGCCGCACCCCGCCGGCGGCGCAGCCGCCGGCCGCCCCGGCGCGCCACAGGCGCGCTCTCGCCACGAGCGGACCGCTTTCCCTACCTGCGCGCCCCTCGGCGCGCCTTCTCACCCCCCGCGATAAATCAACCCGGTCAAAACCGTCCCCACCGCCTCCAACCCGTCCGGCGCCGTGTTCTCCAGCACGTCCTTGTGGGTGTGCCAGTAGGCGTTCCCCGGGCCGTAGTCGAAGTCGATGATGTCGATCGTCCGGATCCCGGCGCGGTTGAGCGGCACGTGGTCGTCGCCGATCGCGCGGCCGCGGCGGCGGACGAACACGTGGCCGTAGCCGAGCTCCGCCGCGAGTCGCCAGACGCGCTCGACGACCTCGGGCGCGAAGTCGTACGACAGCGCCTCGATCGGGAAGATCGGGTTCCGGTCGCCGACCATGTCGACGAGGATGCCGTACAGCGGCCGATATCCGGGACCGGGGACGGGGTTCGCCGCGAAGTACGTCGCGCCCAGATACATCTCGTCCGGCCCGAAATCCTCGCCGTCGGTGAAGAGTAGGTCGACGCCGATCGGCGGGGAATGGCGGGACAGGACATCCGCAATTTGGAGGAGGACGGCGACGCCGCTCGCGCCGTCGTTCGCGCCGAGGATCGGCTCGTTGCGGCGGTTCTGGTCCGGGTCCTCGTCGGCCGTGGGGCGCGTGTCCCAGTGCGCGAGGAGGAGGATCCGGTCGGAGAGCTCGGGTCGGAACCGCGCGAAGACGTTGGTCATTCGAACCGTCCCGCCGCGGCGCGCCTGGTGGTCGAACGGCTGGAGGATGACCGTGTCCGCGCGCTCGCGGAGGTATTCCGTCATCCACGCGAGCTGCTCGGCGTGGCCGGGCGTGCCGGGGACACGCGGGCCGAAGGCGACCTGTCGCTCGAGGAGCGCGTAGGCGGCCTGGCCGTCGAAGTCGGGCACGGCGACGTCGACGCCGCCGCGCGGCGTGACCTCTCCGCCGCGTTCGCACGCCGCGACGATCCCGGCGAGGGCGAGGGCGGCGAGTGCCGCGGCGCGCCTCACCGGACGCCTCCGTCGGCGAAGTTGCCGGCGGCGAAGTTGAACTCGCCGAAGAGCCCGAGCTGGAACTGGCTCGAGCCGTTGCGGGCGCCCACGTAGCTCTGGCGGTCGACGTAGCTCATCTGGAACCCCACGGTGAGCTGGGAAACGATCGTGTTCAGCGTCGCGCCGAACTCCCGGTTGATGTAATCGACGAACGGGATGCACCCCCCGCCGGCAGCCGCGCTCGAGGCGGCGACGCGGCACTGCGCGCGGGCGTGGTAGCTCCAGCGCAGCGACGCATGGATCGGCGCCGGGAAGCTGTCCCTGAGGAAGCGCGGCGCGATGAAGGTGCCGGCGATCTGGACCGCGTGCTGCTCCCCCCGGTGCTCGGTGCGGCCGGTCGGGTCGCGTCCCGATCCCGAAGCGATCTGGCCGGTGTACGTCGCGCCGAGTCCGTTCGCGAAGCCGACGGCGAGCTGGAGCGGGATCGCGCGCTCGTCGATGGCCCATTCCTGCCCGGCGGCCGCGCCGAAGATACTCGTCCGCACGCTCTCGCGGTAGCCGGCGCTGAGCGAGCCGTAGTTGACGACGGCGCGCATCGCGCCGGGGCGCGGCAGCTCCGCCAGCGTGAAGGCGACGTCGGGCCATGTCGTCTCGCGGGTGTTCCGGCTCCCGGCGCGCCTCTCGTCGACCGAGGCGTCGGACTCACCGTAGGCGACGTCGATGCGTGTGCCGAGCGGCAGGCGCACCCCGCCCCGCGCGCGGAACGAGCCGTGGCGGTCGAAGATCGCCGCGGTGTCGCCGTCGACGATGCGGAACGCGTCGCCGTTGCCGAGCCCGAGTTGGTAGCCGAACCCCGGGTCGACCGCGCGCCAGTCGAAGCGCGAGCCGACGCCATCGGTCCAGGTCAGGTCGAACGGGCCGACGGCGCGCAGGAGCGCCCGGGCCACGCCGCCGATCCCGCCGCCACCCCCCGTGGCTCCACCCGTGCCCCCGCCGGCGCCACCCTCCGCGCCGCCACGCGCCCCGCCGCCCGTGCCGACCAGCGCGGCGGGATCGATCACCACCGACCGCGTGAGCTGTCGGTCGCCGTCGAAGGCGCGCTGGAGCACGGCGGCCGAATCGATCGTCTCGAACCGGGAGGCGAGGCGGTCGGCGCGGTAGCGGGCGGTGAAGCCGACGTTCGGCCGCAGCCACGATGCGACGGGCGGGCGGTAGTCGACGAAGGTCGAGAGCGTGCGCTGGCGTTCCCAGCCGAGATCGACGCCGGCCAGCTCGGAACGCGCGCGTGCGATCGCCTCGCGCTCCTCGGGGCGCGCGCCTGCGCGGTCGGTCGGGAGCAGGTCGCGCGTGCTGGCAAACGTCGCGCCCGCGTGCAGCGACGCGATCGGGCGGAGCGTGATCCGGGCGCTCGAGATCAGCCCCTCGCGCGGCGCCTCGACCGGCCGGACGTCGGCGTCTTCCGGCCTCTCGAGGATCGAGGCGTAGCGGTAGCTGCGCGTCTCGGCGTGCTGGTACGTGCCGTTCAGCGCGACGAGCTCGGGCGTCCAGCGCAGCCGCATCGAGGCGAGGCGGCGGAACGCGTCGGTCTCCTCGATCGCGCGCGGGGCGAGGGCGCGGAGCGCGGCCTCGACGGGCGCGGGCACGACGTCGACGTCGCGGGGCTCGGGCGTGCGGGTCCAGCCGACCGCCGCCTCGACGCCCTCCGAGCGGTCTTCGGTCGTGAGCGACGCGTTCGCGGCGGTGCGGTAATCGACGCGAACCGCCGCGCCGTCCAGCAGGAACCCGGCGACGGGGTTCTCGAACGACCGCGTGCGACGCAGCGCGAACCCGACGTGCGTGCGCCGCGAGCCGGTCCGCCGCAGCCCCGGGAGCCGGTTGGCGCGCACGTCGCTTTCCGGCAGGAACGTCGGTTCGAGGCCGGAGCGCGAGTACGAGACCGTGACCGGCGCGTCGAGCGCCCAGGACTCGGGCGCGAGCGTACCGAGGTGGACCGTGCCGACCGCGGTCATGTCGCGCGTGGTCTGGTAGCCCGGCGTCTGGTTGAGGAGCCGGAAGCCCGCGCCGCGATTGGCGTAGGCGACGCTCGCGGTCGCGAAGCTGCCGGCGCGCAGGTCGATGCCGACGTGCCCCGCGAGCCCGGGATCGGTCACGGCCCCGCCCAGGCGCAGCTCGTCGATCCAGACGGCGCCCGAGACCGGCGCGCCGCCGGCGTTGTAGACCGCGAAGCCGATCTCGCGGACGGCCGCAAGGTTCGGCGCCCGCGCTCGGTCCTCCATGATCACGGCGTACGTGCTGTCGGGGCTCCAGACCACGACCGGCTCGCCCGGCGGCGTATCGCCCTCGATCAGCATCTGCTCGGCCCACGCCTTCAGCTCGAACCACCGGTCGAAGTCGATGACGACCTCGGGGTGCCACGCCTCCGGCTGCACGACCGGAGGCGCGACGCGGAGCGGCGTAACGTAGATGTAGCGGTTGCGCGCGTCCGTCCCGACGCTGACGACGAGCCGCTCGCCCGGTCCCCCCCACTGCCCGCCGCGCGGCACGGCCCAGAGCCGCATCTCGCGATAATTCAGGAAATTGCGCGGCTGCTGCGGGTAGCGGAAATACGCCTCCGCGCGGTCGCCGGGCTGGAGCGCGTCGTAGGTCAGCCCGAGCGATTTCTCGTTGAACTCGACGGTGTTGCCGCCGAACGCGCTGGTCGGGTCCTGCAGCTGATCCCCGACGCCCGGCGGCGACACGTACGCTTCACCCTCCGTGATGCGGCTGACCGGCCCCACGCGGAAATTGGTGGTCCCGACGCCGATGCCGGGGCGATCGTCGAAGAGTCCCGCGCGGATCCCGTCGGCGTCGCGTTTGGTCCACCGCGAGCCGACGACGCGCATGCGGGCGAGGGTGATGTCGCCGCCGGCGCTGCCCGGCTGCCCCGTGACGGTGATGCGGAGGTGCTTGATGTAGCGCCACGTCCCCTCGGTCGCGCCGCCGATCGGGATCGCACCCGGCCCGCGCAGCGGGATCCGGTAGAGCCGGAACTCGGTCCCTGTCGCGACGCGGTCGCGGACGAGGTAGGGCGAGGCGCCTTCGAGGCGGACGACGTAGCGGAAATAGGCGCCGTCCATCGCGTCGAGGATCCCGTTCCCGTCGAGGTCCTCGGTATCGGGCCGGCCGTTGCCGCGGGCGCAGTTGGCGCGAGGGTCGCCGAGCGGGTAGGACTGCCGGCCCGGCTCGGCGCGGCACGGCTGGTTCCACAGCCCGAGCGAGTCGAGCGCCGGCCCCCAGATCTCGCGCTCGGCGATGCGCGCCTCCTCGTCGAGGACGCCGAGCCCCCACGGCCGGCCGTCGGGGTACGTGCCCGTGGTCCGCCCCTCCGGATCGATGTAGTACGCATCCTCGCCCACGGTCCCGATGTCGATGACGAGGGCGAGCCCGCGCCCGGTCTCGGCAGCGGCGTAGAACTCGAGGTACTCGCTGCGGGTCATGTCGCGGCCGGTCGTCTCGAGGACGGTCGTCATCGAGCGCCAGCGCCGATCGCCCCCGGTTGTCGAGTCGTCGCCGAAGGAGAGGTAGAGGACCGGCTCCGTGCGCTCCGCGCCGGCGACGTTGATCTGCCGGTCGATCTCGCGGGCGAGGAGCGGGCCGACGACGCGGCCGGAGGGGTCGAGCAGGTCGTGCTGCCAGACGAGCGGCGCGGCGGTCGACGCATCGAGCGCGGGCGGGAGCACGTCGGTCGCGCCGGTCCGCTCGCCGGGGCGGGAGCCGAGGCGCCAGGCGTCGCGGTCGAGGCGGAGCGGGAACTCGTCGCTCGCCTCGAAGTCGTCCAGGTAGGTGTGGCCGCGGCGGTTCGGGTCGGGGAGCGAGACGCCGAGCTCGCCCGCAATGCGGATCGCGGACGGGACCGTGTCCGCCGTCGCGGAGAGGCGGCCCAGGAGGTCGTCCAGCCAGGTCGCGCCGAAGTGGAGATTCCCGCTCGCGCCGCCGAGGAACGCCGAGCCCGGCTCGAAACCGAGCTGCGGGCGGTTGACGATCGCCTTCTCCGTCTGGTACAGCCCGACCAGGTCGAAGCGCCCGATCCCGCCCAGGTCGTAGCGCGCGTTCAGCCCGTAGAGCGACGTCGGCGCGAGCTGGAACGCGGCCTTCTGCTCCCACGTCGCCTCGATCGCCGCGTCCGGGCCCATCCCGGCGAGGAGCGCGGGGTTGGTCAGCGTGACGAGGCCGAGGGTGTAGTCGATCGTGTAGTCGATCCCGGGGCGTAGCGTCCGCCCGCCGACCGTGAGCCGCTCACTCCCCTCGCGGATCCCGAACGCGCCCAGGCTAAAAGACGATGCGATCCCCTCGACGCGGACGCGGTAGCGGAAGCTGAGGCGGAAGCGCGCGCTCCCCTCGCGCAGCACCGGGTCGGGCTCCTCGTAGATCGCGCGGTTCGCGTCGGCGCCGAGGATCGCCGCCGCGTCCTCGGCGGACAGCCCGACGCTCGGGAGCGGCGGCGGCTCCGCGAAGGGCTGCAGCGTCGGGAAGACGATGTAGGTGCCGCCGAACCGGGCCGGGACGACCGCGCCGAACAGATCCTGGGCGGGGCGGAACAGGTGCGCCTCGTCGAGCCACTCGAAGGGCGCGTCCTCGTCCAGCCCGAAGAGCTTGAGGAACGAGAGCGACAGCCCGAGCGCCTCGCGGTGCGTCGCGCCGGCCGAGCGCTCGCCGAGCGAGATCTCGAGCTCGACGCTGGCCGGGTCGACGCCGGCCGACGCGTCCAGCCTGTAGACGTGGTGCATCTCGAACGGCCACGTCGCCTGACCCGGCTGGTGGATCGTCGCGGGCCCGCGGATCAGGCGCAGCACCGGCGTCGTCCCCGGCGGCGCCGTCTCGGCGTCCGGCGTCCCGACCGGCGGGCCGGCCTCGGGGAGGTACGCGACGGCGAGCGCCTCGTCGGGCCGCAGCGGCGAGCGGAGCATCAGCCACAGCCCGCTCGGGTGCACCAGATAATCCTCGCCCGGCACGAGGCGACGGAACCGGCCGCTGTGGCGGAGCGTGCCGTCGGCCGTGATGGCGTCGGCCAGGAAGTAGCCGAGCTGCGCCTGCTGCTCCGGGTTCGTCAGCGAGATCCGCTCGTCGCGGTAGAGCTGGATCCCCGCTCCGCCCGCGCCCGGCCGCAGCTCCGGCGGCGCATCGCTCGAGCGGAGCGAGAGCACGTCGACGTGCGGGTAGCCGGTCAGCAGCGCGGGGTCGACCAGGAAGAAGAACTGGCCGCGCACGTAGTCGACGTCGTCGAGCACGACCTCGGCGTCCTGGACGAGCCCCTGCGCCGCGCCCGCGCCGTCGATCCGGAACCGCCGCGTGGCGACGTCGCCCTTCTGCTGCGCCCAGATCGCCTGAACGTCGAGCGCGCCGATCCGCGCCGTCGCCTTGAAGCCGAAGTTGCCGCCCGGGATCCCGGCGGTCAGGTAGCGCGAGTCGGGGAGCTCGAAGGCGACGTCGCCGACCTCGACGCGCTGCAGAACTTCGCCCGGCAGTCCCTGGTAGTAGACCTGGATGTTGTTGGCCGCATCGAATTCCCTGCGCTGGTCGAAATCGACGTCGATGTGCAGCCGGTCGGAGATCGTGCCCTGGATCTGCACGCCGAACTGAACGTCGGGCGTGAGCAGCGGGAAGTACGTGGGGTTGCAGTTCAGCCGCAGCGCGGGGTCGCAGGGTCGGTAGCGGGTCCAGTCGCCGCCCAGCTCGCCGCGGCCGTATACGCGCATCCCGAGGTCGGCGAAATCGGCGAGGGCATCGGGGAGCAGGTCGGCGGCCTTTCGCGCGAGGTCGCTGGGTTCGCGTGGCGGCCGCGGCCGCCACGTCGTCCAGCCGGCCGCGAGGCGGGCGCGGGTCGAATCGGCCCACGCGTCGGCCCACGTGCCGGCATCGGCGCCTGTCCAGGCACGGGCCCGGGCGCCGGGCAATGCGCCCGGCGCGGCCGGGAGTCCCCGGACGCCGCCGGTGCCGAACCCCGGTGCCCGTGCCACCGGGTCCGTCCCGAAATCGATCGGGAACACGGGGCCGAGGGGCTTGAGGCCCAGGCGGAAGAGCGGCGGCGGTGCGGGCGCGTCGAGGCGCCAGGGCGCCCTGGCCGGGTCGCGGGCCGCGGGGTCCTGCGCCGCGAGCGGTGCGGCAGAGACGAACGGGAGGAGGACGAGGTACCAGCGATGGCGCATGCCGTCTCCCGGAGCCCCGTCTTCGGGGACCGGCCCGATTCGAAGTCCCCGCTTTCCGGGCGACGCGCGGGGTTGTCGCAGTGGAATGGCCCGAATATACTACCCGCGCCCGCGCCACTCAACACGTTACGGCGCGGCGCATGGGGCGGCCGCGCAGCACGGCGTCGCCCCGGAGCGAGAACGATCGAAGCATGCGCATCCTGACCCGTTACCTCCTGCGCGCCCACTTCGGGCCGTTCATCTTCTCGCTCAGCGTTCTGACCGGGCTGCTCCTGATCAACACGGTCGCGCGTCGCTTCCAGGACCTGGCCGGCAAGGGCCTGCCCTTCTCGATCATCGCCGAGGTCTTCGTCCTGTCGATCCCCTACACGCTGGCACTGACGCTGCCGATGTCGGTGCTCGTGTCGGTCCTCTACGTCTTCAGCCAGCTCACGGCGGACAACGAGATCACCGCGCTCAAGGCGAGCGGCGTCAACCTCACGCGGCTGCTCGCGCCGCTCCTCGTCATCGCCGCGATCCTGACCGGCGGGATGGTCTGGTTCAACGACCGGATCCTCCCCGAGGCGAACCACCGGCTGCGGAACCTGCTGGTCGACATCGGGCGCAAGAGCCCGACGCTCGAGCTGCGCGAGCAGGTCATCAACGAGATCCGGGCCGGCGACCAGCGGTCGAAGTACTTCCTGCAGGTCGCGCAGATCGAGCCGATCGAGAACCGGCTCTTCGACGTCGTCATCTACGACCTGAGCACGACCGGCCGCGACCGCACGATCTACGCCGACAGCGGGCGGATGGCGTTCAACGCCGAGCGGACCGACCTCTACCTGACGCTGTACGACGGCTGGATCCACGAGCGGAACTCGCGCCAACCCGAGCGCTTCATGCGCATGTTCTTCGACGAGCAGGTGATCCGGCTGGCGGGCGTGGGGAACGTGCTCGAGCGGGACAGCACGAACGCCTACCGTGGCGACCGCGAGATGTCGATCGCCATGCTGTCCAAGGAGATCGAGGACCGGCGCCGGGAGCTCGAGGACCTGCACACCCAGGTCACCAAGCACGTCTTCACCGCGATCGACTACGCGTTGCGCGGCCCGCGCGCCCGGGCGGGCGACCCGATCGAAGCGCGACCCGGGATCCCGATCGAGCTGGTGGACACCGCGCGAATGCCGCCCTCGGCGGGCGCGCTGATCCTCGACCCGACGGTCGCCACCGATGGCGACCAGATCTCGAAGCAGCTCGCCTCCGAACTGCGCTCCCTCAAGTCCCGGATGGAGGCGGTCCAGCAAGGGATCAATCGTCACCGCGTCGAGCTGCACAAGAAGTACGCGATCCCGTTCGCGTGCATCGTCTTCGTGCTGATCGGCGCGCCGCTCGCGCTGCGGTTCCCCCGCGGCGGCGTGGGGATGGTCATCGCTTTCTCGCTCGTGATCTTCTCGATCTACTGGATCGGGCTGACGGGCGGCGAGAACCTCGGCGACAAGGGGATCGTCTCTCCGGCCGCCGGGATGTGGGCGATCGACGTCGTCTTCCTGATCCTCGGCGTCCTGGCGTACGGCCACCTCGGGAAGGAGACGTCGACGACGCGAGGCGGCGGATGGGACGAGCTGTTCTACGCGCTACGCACGGCGGCGGCACGGAGCGCCGCCATCGTGCTGCGGAGGAGGGCGGCCTGACATGCGGATCCGCATCCTCGACCGCTACGTTCTCTCCGAGTTCCTGCGGCTGTTCCTCCTCTTCGCCGCGGCGGCGCCGGTCCTCTTCATCCTCGGGGACCTGACCGACAACCTCGACCGGCACCTGAACCGGGGATACACGGCGGGGCAGATCTTCCTGAACTACGTCTACCAGGTCCCGCTCTTCGTGCTGTACTCGTTCCCGATCGCGTCGTTGATCGCTGCGGTGTTCACGGTCAACAACATGACGCGGTACTTCGAGGTCACGGCGGCGAAGGCGGGCGGGGTCAGCTTCTATCGACTGTACGCGCCGCTCCCGATCCTGGGCGTGCTGCTGACGGTGGCGGGGCTGGGGATCTCGGAGCTGGTGCCGGTGGCGGAGCGCGCGCGCGTTGCCGCGTTGGAGCAGCCCGCCGCGCGGGGGAGGACGAGCCGCTCGGACTTCGTATACCGCACGACCGACGGCTGGGTCCTCTCGGTGCGCCGCCTCGACGCCGTGCGGGGCGTCATGGCGCGCGTGATCGCGGAACGCGAAGGGAACGAGCCGGAGATCCCGTCGATCTACGTCGACGCGCGCGAGGCCGTCCACACGCCCGAGACCGGCTGGGTCCTCCGCGACGGCACCTACCGCGCCATGTTCGGTCCCGACACCGAGCGCGCGTTCCGCTTCGACGAGCTGCGCATGCCGGGCCTGACCGAAACGCCGCTGCAGCTCCTGGCCGAGCCGCGGTCGCCGGAGGAGATGGGGTACGCCGAGCTGGGTCGGTTCATCGAGATCATCGAGCGCTCCGGCGGCCGCCCGCTCGAGCTGATGGTCGAACGCGCGCAGAAGGTCGCGATCCCCGTCGCGACGCTCGTGATCATCCTCTTCGCGGTCCCGCTGTCGACGTCGTCGCAGCGCGGCGGCTCCGCCTACGGCGTCGGCATCTCGCTCGCGATCACGATCCTGTATCTCATGCTGTTCCGCGTCGCGGGGGCGGCCGGTGCGAGCGGCGCGTTGCCGCCGGGGCTGGCGGCGTGGATCCCGAACGGGGTTTTTGCGGCGGCGGCGCTGGTGCTGGCGGCGCGGGTGCGGACGTAGGGGGGCCGGCGGCTGCGCCGCCGGCGGGAGCGGCCGCCTGCGGCGGCGGGGGTCGGCCGCACCGCGTGCGGCGGGGGCGGCGGCCTGCGGCCGCGGGAAGCGGCC